>NZ_ATVC01000020.1 GCF_000420525.1 Aquaspirillum serpens DSM 68 | reverse complement strand
GCTACAAGCCTCCTAAAGAGTCGTTGAAGACCACAACGTTGATAGGTCGGGTGTGGAAGCGCAGTAATGCGTTAAGCTAACCGATACTAATTGCTCGTGTGGCTTGATCCTATAAGTTGCGACACTTACTACAATCTAACCCTTGTCTTTACTTCTTCAAACCCTTTTTGCTTGGCGGCCATAGCGAGTTGGTACCACCCCTTCCCTTCCCGAACAGGACCGTGAAACGACTCAGCGCCGATGATAGTGCAGATCCCTGTGTGAAAGTAGGTCTCCGCCAAGCCCCCCATTACAAAAGCCCCTGCTATTCGATGTAGCAGGGGCTTTTGGCTTTTCTTCGTCTTTTATTTTTGCCTATTTAACTATCTGTGTTAAATTACTTTCTTTGTATTCTGGTACTAAGATATGTCTCAGCACGCTTTTTCTCCTGATAAAAATAAGGTAACCACACCAAAAGCATGGTATGAACATGCCTTACAAAAAGAAGGTTTTATCTATGATCCTGCTCAAGCTGCTGCTATTGAAGTATTAGAGGTTCTTTACAAAGAGTTGATTGCCTTTAAGGAAAAGAGAAACCGTTTTCTTGGGCGCAGTTTCCGCAGCCCTAATCCACCAAAAGGTTTATATTTTTGGGGTGGTGTCGGTCGCGGAAAAAGCTTTTTAATGGATGCTTTCTTTTCTTGTGTGCCATATAAAAGAAAACGCAGAATTCACTTCCATCATTTTATGATGGAAGTTCATCAAGAGTTGCGTGTTGTAGCAAATGAACCTGATCCATTGATTGCTGTTGCTAAGCGAATTGCTGCTAAAACGCGCTTATTATGTTTTGATGAATTTCATGTATCTGACATTGCTGATGCAATGATTCTAGGCCGTTTGTTAAAAGAATTATTAGCAAGGGGTGTGATTTTTGTCATGACTTCAAATTACAAACCAGATGATTTATACCCCAACGGTTTGCAGCGTGCTAATTTCTTGCCCACAATTGAATTGATTAAGCAATCAATCAATATTTATAACTTAGACGGTGGTAATGATTATAGGCATCGCGCTTTGACTCGTGAGCCTTTATACATCTACCCATTGAAAGAAAGCCAGCCAAAATTATTAGCGCTATACCAAAGTTTACACTGCGGTAAAGAAATGAAACATGAATTACAGGTGTTAGGCCGTACTATTCATTGTGTGAAACATTCTTTGGGCGTGGTATGGTTTGATTTTGCTGAAATTTGTGGTGGTCCACGTGCACAAACTGACTATTTAGAGATTGCTCGCGCATATCATACTGTTTTAGTGTCGAATGTACCCAAGTTATCGGCTGCACAATCTGCAGAGGCACGTCGTTTTACTTGGTTGGTTGATGTTTTCTATGATTGTCGGGTTAAATTGATTTTAAGCGCTGAAGTGGCAGCAGATCAAATTTATACCGAAGGTATTCAAGCCAGCGAGTTTTTCCGAACTGCTAGTCGTTTAAATGAAATGCAAACAAGTGAGTACTTAGCATTGCCACACCAATCATTAGATGAACAAATGGCGGGGATTACTGAGACGTAATTCATCGTATTTCGTTGGCTTGTGCTGGTGTGGATAATATTTTTTGATACAGTTCAACATCAAGCCAGCGTTCAAATTTAAATCCAACTTGCTTGAGTGTTCCTGCGTGGGTAAAACCAAATGATTGGTGTAATTTGATACTGTTTTGATTGCTGCTATCAATCGCGGCAATCAAAACATGATAATCTTGTTTTTCTGCATAATGAATCAACGCTTCTAATAAACATTTACCTAAACCACGCCCTCTAAAGTCTTGATGAATGTAAATGGAGTGTTCAACCGTATATTGATAGGCTGGCCAAGCACGGAAAGTGCCATAACTGGCAAAACCAGTAAGTTGGTTATCGTCTGTAATTAAACCAATCACTGGGAATTTCTGCAGCATTTTTTGTGAAAACCAATTCTCGATGGTTTCTAAGCTACGTGGTTGATAGTCATATAATGCTGTTGAATGAACAATGGCTTCATTAAAAATGGCTTGGATGGCCGTGCCATGTTCTGCGAAATTACACTCGATAATGTGCATATTGCCCTTATGTTTAAAAACGACTGTGATGAAGGTTGTTGAGGGAGAAACCGTGAAGAATTTTACAGGGTATCGTGTTGGTGTGGTATGGCTTACTTTGATTGTCTTGCCGGCCTCATCAATGGCAGCCGTACCGACTCACCATAATTTGGCGGCACTAGAGGCACAAGCACAGCAATTTGTACAGAATGAGTGGGCGAACACACCTCATCGTATTGAGTTTGGCAAACTTGATAGCAAGCTAAAAGTAGCAAATTGTCCCGCACCGCAGATAGAGTGGCTAAATAAAAAACGCTCCGGCTCAACAGCTGTTGTCTTGCGTTGTGATTCGCCTTCTTGGTCATTGCGCTTGCCGGTGGTGGTAGAACCTAATTTAATGATTGTGGTAAGTAAGCGTGCCTTGAGTGCGGGTGAGGTATTGCGTGCAGAAGATTTGGAGTTAAAACCTGCGCCTGCTGGTTATAATGCGCAACGTGCTATGCTGAATGTGCGTGATGCAGTAGGAAAAGTGGTTACGTTTTCGATGGCTGCTGGTTTACCACTGCGTCCTGAACATCTCAAGGGGCAACAGGTGATTCGTGCAGGACAGAAAGTGCGTGTTTTAGCGCAAGATGCAGGTTTCTCGGTGTCTGCCGAAGGGGTTGCTACGCGTGCTGCTATGGTGGGTGAAGTTGTCGTAGTGAAAATGCAAGGAGGCCGAACGGTCTCAGGTGTTGCGCAAGCTGATGGGAGTGTACTGATTACCTTGTAAAGCACGAGGACTTTCCTGATTTAATTGGAATGCTTGTTTTTGTTAAAAACCGCTGTTGCTTCTGCTGCGTCACTAAAGTTTTGTGAATTTTGACCGATGTTTGCTAGCAATAAACTCGACTTTTTGTATAGAAAATGCCATGAAAATTCAGCCTAATAATCCTTCGGTGGCGAATTCTGCAGCGGTGAGTAACAAAGCCCGTCTTGCACCCTCTACCACCACAAGTGCACCTTCCCAGGTGCGCCCTGTTAACGTTGCCATCAATCCATTGGCAAATCAGGTGGCAGCTCTCGAACAATCGGTGCAGCAGCAACCGGTAGTTGATTCTGAGAAAGTTGCCGCCATTAAGCAAGCGATCGCTCAGGGTAAATTTACGATTAACCCTAACGCTATTGCTGATGGTTTGATTTCGTCTGCACGCGAGTTGCTTGCAGGTCGGGAGTAAATCTATCCCACTTTTTGAGAATATATGGAAGCGACTATGCCTGCTTATGACCAAGCTTTAAGTGAACTGATTGAGCGAGAAATTCAGCTATATGAAATGCTCAATGAGGAGCTGGCTGCTGAGCAGGCGGCGTTGGTACACCAAGCCATTGCCGACTTGGAACGTCTTGCAGCGCAAAAGCTCAATACCCTAGAGCAAATCGACCAATGTGTTAAGCAACGTACTGACATTCTCAGAACACTCGGTTGTCAGGAACGTGGAATTTTTATGCAATGGTTGTCTGATAAAGAAACATTGTTAAAAGCATGGTGTCAACTTGAAACACTATGCGCTCGCGCCCAATCCATCAATCGCGTCAATGGTCAACTGATTGCGCGTCATCTTGCGGATACGCAGGAAGCGCTGGATATTTTGATGGCAAGCCCTCAAAGCACGATGGCGTATAAGCGTGATGGTGGGGCGCGCTCTGCTATTGCAGGTGGTCGTACACTGGGTCAGGCCTAACCTTAATCCCTCTGCAATCGTGCTGTTCCTTTCTGTTCAATGCTGCGAGTTAGCACGCTTTGTGCTATCGTGGCCATCCTTTTTTATTTTCTTCAGAAAGTTTTTTCTCTTGCCATGACCCTGCTCGCGATTATCCTCGCGCTTGCGCTGGAGCAAATACATCCCTTAGGTAATCGAAACCGCGTTTTGCTAGTGTTTACGCGTTATGCCAACTACCTCGAGCGCCACTTAAATGCGGGACGCAATCGGCATGGTGTATTGGCATGGTGTCTAGCTGTTTTGCCATTAGCTGGGCTAGTTTGGTTGATTCATGGGGTGTTATATAAAGTCACGCCTGTATTAGCCTTAATTTGGGATGTGGCGGTGTTATATCTCACGATGGGGTTCCGCCATTTTTCTAGTGCACTGACAGAGATTTCTTTGGCCTTGGCGGAGAACCGTGTGGTGGATGCCCGTTTGGCACTGGCTCGTTGGTCTGGTCAGCCTACTTCTGAACTTGAAATTAATGAAATCTCTCGTTTGACTATTGAACAAGGGGTGATTGACAGTTATCGCCACGTCTTTGGCACGATGTTTTGGTTTGCCGTCTTACCTGGACCTGCTGGTGCGGTCATGTATCGCATGTCAAATATGTTGTACCAAAAATGGGGTGGTCGTGAAGAGATTTTAGGTGAAGCGTTTGGGCGCTTTGCTCGCCGTTTTCATGAAGCGATTGATTGGTTGCCGGTACGCCTAACCTCGGCTAGCTTTGCAGTGATGGGCGATTTTGAAGATGCTGTATTTTGTTGGCGTTCACAAGCGATTGCTTGGGGACACTACGCTTATGGGATTTTATTAGCTTCGGCTGCTGGGATTTTATTAGCTTCGGCTGCGGGTGCAATTGGCGTCAAGTTGGGTGATCCACTGCGTCAAGACTATACAGTGAAGTACCGGCCCGAATTAGGTGTGGGTGATGAGGCCGATCCCGATTACCTACGCCGTGCCGTGGGTCTAGTGTGGCGGTCGGTGGTATTGTGGTTGGCAGTGATTTTATTGTTAACCCTTGTGCAATGGTTATCTTTGTCTTAAATGGCGCGTGTTAAATTAATCGTGCCATCTATTTTTAGGAGTTGTTATGTCGTTTGCTGAGCTTGGCTTAAGCCCTCTTATTCTTCGGGCTGTTGAGGAGCTAGGCTACCGTGAGCCGACACCTATTCAGCGTCAAGCGATTCCTGTGGTGTTGGCCGGCGGGGATATCCTTGCTGCTGCACAAACAGGAACAGGTAAAACAGCGGCATTCACCTTGCCTGTGTTAACCCGTTTAATGGGCTATGCCAATAGTAGTGCCTCACCGGCGATGCATCCGGTACGTGTATTGGTTCTGACACCAACACGAGAACTTGCCGATCAAGTGGCTGATAGCGTGCGTCAATATAGCCAACATAGCCAATTGCGTTATGCTGTGTTATTTGGTGGGGTGAGTATTGATCCACAAAAAGAGCAATTGCGCCGTGGTATTGAGATTGTTGTTGCTACCCCCGGTCGGTTACTCGACCATGTTGAACAAAAGACCATCCAGTTAAATCGAGTGGAAATTTTGGTGATGGATGAGGCAGATCGAATGCTCGATATGGGCTTTTTGCCTGATATCCGCCGCATCTTGACCTTACTGCCCAAAACACGACAAACGCTTCTGTTTTCTGCCACTTTCTCGCCAGAAATTAAAAAGCTGGCCGCTGAGTTTATGAAAGAACCTCAGCTAATTGAAGTGGCGCGGCAAAATGCGACTAATGCCAAAATTGAACAAACTATTTATGCCGTTGATAGCCACCGTAAGCGCGCATTATTAGTGCGCTTGCTGCAACAGCGCGATATGTCACAGGTCATTGTGTTCTGCCGCACCAAACAAGGGGCAGATCAACTGACCCGTGAGTTAAAGCGCGAAAACATCTCTGTGGCAGCCATTCATGGTGATAAAGCACAGCAAGCCCGTATTGAAACCCTCGCTGCTTTTAAAGCGGGTGAAGTGCGGGTGTTGGTGGCAACCGACGTAGCAGCACGCGGTTTAGATATCTCTGATTTACCGTTTGTAATTAACTTTGAGTTACCAAAAGCGCCAGAGGATTACGTCCATCGTATTGGTCGTACGGGGCGGGCGGGGAGCTCGGGGGTGGCGATTTCATTGATGGCAGAAGATGAACAAAAAGCCCTCGCTAACATTGAAAAATTAACCCGACAAACGTTAAAACCTGAAATGATGACCGGTTTTTGGCCGAGTTGGATGGAGCATCCTAAACCCCCTCCCTCGACCTTTCATCAGGCCTTTGTAACACCAGCACGGCCTTCGCCTTTGGCGCATTTGATGTCGGGGAAAGCATGGCGACATCCGCTAAGCCAAGCACAGCGTGAAATCCCTGCTTTGTTAATGCCGCCCCGCTACAACAAGCATTAAAAAAACAGCCAAGCAAAAATGCTTGGCTATTTTTTTGCATGGCGTGTTTATAATCGCTTAGCTTTCAACAAAGGCACGCTCGATGACATAGTGCCCTTGTTGGCCTTGGCGCGCTTCTTCTAAACCGTATTCTTTCAATAAAGCGCAGGTTTCTTTCAACATCGAAGGACTGCCGCATAACATGGCGCGGTCGGTATCGGGGTCGAGGCTAGGTAAGCCGAGATCTTGGAACAGTTTGCCGCTGCGAATTAAATCGGTTAACCGACCTTGGTTGACATAAGGCTCGCGTGTCACCGAGGGATAGTAGCGCAGTTGGTTTTTGACCAGTTCGCCTAAGAATTCGTGTTCTGGCAAGGTTTCGGTGATGTATTGCTGATACGCCAATTCGCTGCAATAGCGCACGCCGTGGAATAAGATCACGTTTTCATAACGCTCATATACTTCTGGATCTTTAATCAGTGACATAAACGGGGCGAGGCCGGTACCGGTGCCGAACAAATATAAATTGCGCCCACCCGGTAATAAGTCATCAATGACCAATGTTCCTGTCGGTTTTTTACTAACTAACAGGTTATCCCCTGGCGTTAGATGTTGCAGGCGCGAGGTCAGGGGGCCATCGGGGACTTTAATACTAAAAAATTCTAAATGTTCTTCATGATTTGCACTGGCAATACTATAAGCACGCATCAGCGGGCGGCCATTCACTTCTAGGCCAATCATCACAAAGTGTCCGTTTTCAAACCGTAACCCTGCATCGCGGGTGGTTTTGAAGCTAAATAAACTGTCATTCCAATGGTGAACGCTTAGTACACGTTCGGCAGAAAAAGCGGCCATGCGAGTTCTCATTTCAAGCTGAAGAATATCAATGGCGCTACAGTACGAGAATTTCTGTTTTTGGAAAATCAGTTTATTTTTGATTTGTTTTACGGAAAAACCGTAAAAGAGGCGCAGTAAAATCCCCTGCCGAGGCAGGGGATGTATCCGTATGCGATTAGGCAAATGGATGACGCAACACGATAGTTTCTTCGCGATCTGGACCGGTCGAAATAATATCAATCGGTGCTTCACAGACTTCGGCAATCCGTGTCAGATACGCTTTGGCATTGGCTGGCAGTGCATCATACTCTTTCACGCCAACTGTCGAATCGTGCCACCCTGGCATGGTTTCATAAATTGGCTCACAACCGCTAACCGCTTCTGAACCAAATGGCAGGATGTCGTATTCAACACCATCTTTACGATAGCCAACACACAACTGGATCTCGTCCATACCATCCATCACGTCTAGCTTGGTGACACACAAACCAGATACGCCATTGATTTGGATCGAGCGTTTCAGTGCCGCAGCATCAAACCAACCACAGCGACGTGGGCGACCAGTAACCGAGCCAAATTCATTGCCACGTTTGGCAAGGTAAGCACCAGTATCGTTGCTTTGTTCGGTTGGGAAGGGGCCAGAGCCAACACGGGTGGTGTAGGCTTTTACAATCCCCAACACATACTGCAACATCTGTGGTGCAACACCGGCTCCTGCCGAGGCAGCACCGGCCACACAGTTGCTCGACGTCACGAATGGGTAGGTGCCGTGGTCGATATCTAATAAGGTGCCTTGTGCGCCTTCAAACAACAACGGTTTGCCCGCTTTGTTGAGATCGTACAAAGTGCGCGACACATCAGCCACCATCGGCTTAATGCGTTCTGCCAACTTCAAAGTTTCTTCCAAGGTCGATTGGAAATCGACAGTGTCAGTTTTGAAGTATTCTTTTAACAAGAAGTTGTAATAGGCTAAGTTTTCGCCGAGTTTGGCGGCAAAACGTTCTGGGTAGAATAAATCTTGCACACGAATGGCGCGGCGAGCGACCTTATCTTCATAAGTTGGGCCGATACCACGACCGGTGGTACCAATCTTGTTCTCGCCTTTGGCTGCTTCACGCGCTTGGTCTAACGCGATGTGGTATGGCAAAATCAGCGGGCAAGACTCCGAGATTTTCAAGCGTTTGGAAACATCAATCCCTGCGGTTTCCAACTCGTCAATTTCTTTCAGCAAGGCTTCTGGGGAAATCACCACGCCGTTGCCGATGAAACATTCTTTACCGGCGTGCAAAATCCCAGACGGAATCAAGCGCAACACGGTTTTTTTACCACCGATGACCAAGGTATGACCGGCATTGTGGCCACCTTGAAAACGCACAACCCCTTCGGCATGGTCTGTCAGCCAATCGACAATCTTACCCTTGCCTTCATCACCCCATTGTGTGCCGATCACGACAACATTCTTGGACATGGAAAAACCTCTTCACAAAAATCAATGAAACGGGACGACTTGCCAGTCGCCGTCACGGAAAACCAATTGCCGATCACAGTTGAGTGCGGCGGCTGATTCATTTAAGTAGTCGATTACGACAATTTCGCCTTCGGCGCGTAAACGATTAGCCGAGCTTGTTGCTGCGGCATGGTCTGTTGCGGCAAGACGAATCCCTTTTTGTGGGCTGGTCTTGGGCAAAATTCGCAGTAAATCGCGTAAATCTAAGCTAAAGCCGGTAGCTGGACGGGCACGGCCAAATTTGCGCCCGACATTGTCATAGCGCCCACCGCGTGCCAATTCGGACGCCCACCCTTCGGCATACACAGCAAAGATCAGACCCGTGTGGTAGTGCGTGCCGCGCAATTCAGTGAGGTCGTAATACACCTGCACGTGTTCTTGCTCAAGCGATTGGCCGATTTGTTCTAACTGTGCCAAGGCTTGTTCCAGCGCGGGCAAGGTAGGTAAGTGCTGACGCGCTAGGCGTAAGCAATCGGGGCCAAATAATTCGGGCAAGCGCAGTAAAGCACTGCGGTAGGGCTCGGCAACACAAGTCAATTCTTCCCGCAAGCTGGCGACATCCTTGGCCTGCAACAGCTGTAGCAGATTGGCGATGTGTTTCTTCTCCAATCCTGCGGCATTGACCAAGGCATAAAACACACCGAGATGACCAAGATCGAGGGTCAACTGATTGATGCCTACGGTACGCAAGGTTGCCAGCATGAGATGGATGATTTCCAAATCGGCGCCAGTTTCAGCACAACCATAGAGCTCTGCGCCAATTTGCAACGGCTCACGAGACGCGGTCAGGCTATCTGGGCGGCTGTGGACAACGCTGCCAGCATAACAAAGACGGGTTACCCCTTCGCGCGAGCCCAATAAGTGGGCATCAATACGGGCAACCTGTGGTGTGATATCAGCACGCAGCCCCAATTGGCGGCCGCTGAGTTGGTCATCAAGTTTGAATGTTTTTAAATCTAATGCTGCATCACCGTCAGAAACCAGCGATTCAACATATTCAATCAACGGCGGACATACCAATTCATAGCCATGAGTTCGAAACAGTTCCAGCATACCGGCTTTGGCTGTTTCGAGTTGTCTGGCGCTGGCTGGCAAAATATCAGCAATATTTTCGGGTAAGAGCCAATTACGCATATCGGTTCACGAACGCTACACAAGAAAAGGGGCGGGGAGTCATTCCCCGCCCGAGGAAGCTATCACCACCTCGACCTGCAAGGTGGCTTGCCAATTAGTTATTTACCACTTCCTTCTGCCCCTGCGCGCCCGTTCGGGTTTTTCAGGTAGCGGAAGAAGCTTGCGCTTGGGTCTAACACTAATACATCGTTCTTATCACGGAAGCTTTGACGATAGGCTTCCATGCTACGCCAGAAGGCATAAAACTCTGGGTTACGACTAAACGCCTCATTATACAGTGCCGAGGCTGCTGCATCGCCTTCACCTTTTAAGGCTTGGGCTTTGCGATACGCTTCAGCAATCACCACTTCACGTTGTTTATCAGCATCAGCACGAATCCGTTCGGCTTCTGCTGCCCCTTCAGAACGCAGTTGGCTAGCCACTGTACGACGCTCAGAACGCATCCGGTCATAAATCGAAGTGCTGATTTTATCCGGAAAATCGACGCGTTTTAAGCGCACATCAATAATTTCTACACCAATACGGCGGGCATCTTGGTCAGCGCGGGTACGTACACTGTTCATAATGTCCTCACGTTTGCCGGAGATCACCTCAGGTATCGTTTTTTGACCGAACTTAGCGCGTAAACCATCGTTGACAGTTTGTTTTAACCGCGAAACGGCAATGGCTTCATTACCGCCGACACTTTTGTAATATTGCTCGACATCCACCACGCGCCATTTCACAAAACTGTCTACCAACAGGTTCATTTTTTCGCGAGTGTTATAAAGCTCGGGTGATTCGGGGTCGATGGTCCGGATACGGCGATCGAAGAAACGCACATTTTGCAAGAATGGGATTTTGAACTGCAACCCCGGTTCTTTCACCACGCGGACCACTTCACCAAATTGAAACACCAAAGCATATTGCCGTTGGTCAACGGTAAACAGGCTCATGCTCAACAGCATGACACCAGCAAACAAAGCAACAACGGTGGGAATCAATCTATCCATTATTATCTTGCTCCCAAATCACGGTTGCGCACGACATCACGGCCATTATTGGCCGCAGCAGGTGCGACAACTTCACCTTCAGTTTGTGGCGTGGTTTCGTTATTTGCCGCCGGTGCGGTTGAAGTGGGGCCTGGTTTTGCCTGTTGCATCAACTTATCTAGCGGCAGATAGAGCAGGTTTTGCCCATTTTTCTGATCGACAAAAACCTTGCTGGTCGACGCGAGAATATCTTGCATGGTATCGAGATACAGACGCTCACGGGTTACCGCCGGTGCTTTCTGATATTCACTCAATACACTGCTAAAGCGTTGAGCTTCACCCTCGGCACTGGCAATCACGCGTTGTTTATAACCCTCGGCTTCTTGCATCAAGCGTGCGGCTACCCCTTGCGCTTTCGGGATCACATCGTTGGCATACGCTTGACCTTCATTGCGCAGCTTGTCTTTGTCTTGCCCTGCTTTCACCGCATCATCGAACGCCGCCAACACCGGTTCTGGTGGTTGTACGTTGTTGATGTTCACTTTGCTGATGCGGATGCCAAGTTGATAACGGTCAACGATTTGTTGAATCAACACTTGTGTATCGCTGGCAATTTTGGCACGGCCCTCGTTGAGGACAAAATCAACCTGATTACGGCCAACCACTTCACGGATAGAAGACTCAGCGATTTGTTTCAGGATGTCTTTACAGTCACGATCAGCACAGGCGTTTTCAAACAGGAAATTGCGGGCGCTGAGCACGTCATATTGCACTGATAATTGCACATCGATGATGTTGAGGTCGGAGGTTACCATCAGTGCTTCTTCGCTGACGCGATTTTTATCGTTGCCACGGTAGCCAATTTCAAGGCTACGCACATCGGTCAAACTGACTACTTCAACCTGTTCAATCGGATAGGGAATATGCCATTGCAAACCAGCATCGGTGCTGCGATGGTATTCACCAAACCGCAATACTACACCTTCTTCGCGGGCATCAATCATATAAAAGCCACTGGCTAGCCACAGTGCGGCGAGCACCCCACCAATCGCAACTAAACCCCCTTTGAAGCCACGGCCACCGCTTGGAAAGCCATTACCGTCTCCACCCGAATGATTACCGCGAAATTTACGGGTCACATTGCGGAAAATCTGTTCGAGGTCTGGCGGCCCGTCGTTACCACGGTTACCGCCTCCCCATTGCGGGTCGTTTTGGGACATGATTTTTCCGTGAATTTTGATCTATGAATGAGAAAGCTCGTCGTGCGGTTGAGCCAACTGTAAACGTTCGGCAATTGCTTCACGCAACAGTTCAAGTCCACTACCAGTTAATGCCGACACGCGGACAGCCACAATATGGCCGTTTTCATCGCGCTCGATAGCAGCGTCTTGCCCCTTAATGTCGATTTTATTCCACACTATCAACTGAGGAATGGTGTCAGCCCCGATCTCTTGCAAGACCTTGTTGACCTCTTCGATTTGGCGTTCGCGGTTATCGCTGGCACTGTCCACCACATGTAACAGTAAATCGGCACGGACGGTTTCTTCCAAGGTGGCGCGAAAGGCAGCCACTAAGGCATGGGGCAAATCGCGAATAAAACCAACGGTGTCCGACACAATGATAGAGTTGCGCCCACCTAGATAAAGCTTGCGGCTGGTGGTATCGAGGGTGGCAAAGAGTTGATCGGCGGCATAGGTTTTGGCTTTGGTCACGCTATTAAAAAGCGTGGATTTTCCCGCATTGGTATAGCCAACAATAGACACTGTGGCGATGCCCGTACGTTCTCGCCCACGTCGTTGTACCTGACGCTGTTTTTCCACTTGCGCTAGGCGGTCTTTCAACATCTTGACCCGTGCACCTAACAAACGGCGGTCGGTCTCGAGCTGGGTTTCACCTGGACCGCGCAAACCAATACCGCCTTTTTGCCGTTCAAGGTGAGTCCAACCACGGACTAGGCGCGTAGCGAGGTGTTCAAGTTGTGCCAATTCAACCTGCAATTTACCCTCATGGCTTTTCGCCCGTTGGGCAAAAATATCCAAAATCAGGCTATTGCGGTCGATTACCCGACATTCGAGCGTACGCTCTAAATTGCGCTGTTGGGCTGGCGAGAGGGCATGGTTAAAAATCACCACTGAGGCATCTTGTGCCGTTCGTTCAAGGCCGATTTCTTCAACCTTGCCCTTTCCCGCAAACAGGGCTGCATCGGGGCGTTGGCGTTTGCCCAACACCACGCCGCATACTTCTACCCCTGCGCCACGGACTAATTCGACACATTCGGCCACGCTATCAGCAAAATCGGGTTCGCCAAAATTGAGGCAAACCACGATTGCCTTATCACCTAAATCTGGGCGGTCAAACACAATTACACCGCTTTCGTCTCAGCTGAACAGGAGGGATGTTAGGCATCCGCATTGCCTGTGGGTGCTTCGTGTGGAATCGATACTGGGCGAGATGGCACCACGGTGGAGATGGCATGTTTGTATACCATCTGGGTGACTGTATTTTTGAGCAACACCACGTATTGATCAAAAGACTCGATTTGGCCTTGTAATTTAATGCCATTGACCAAGTAGATCGATACTGGCACGTGTTCCTTACGCAGGGTATTCAGGAACGGGTCTTGTAGCATTTGCCCTTTCGCGCTCATCGCGGGGTACTCCAAAGTAGATTTAAGAGAAAAACTGCTGAGGTGGCAGCAGGTGAGGTCTTTTTACCATCTTTCTAGTCTCCTGCCCCCTCTATTTCGCGTTTACTTGCGATTTTTACCACGCCGTTGGCCAGGATCGCTTGGGCGTGTCGCAGTTTTACGACGTTCTAAGAACGGATTCTCCGCACTGCGGTATTCCACCCGCAATGGGGTTCCCTCGAGTTTGAACGCTTTACGGAAGCAATGTTCCATATAGCGGGTATAACTATCAGGAATTTTATCTAATGCACTGCCATGAATGATCACGATGGGTGGATTCATCCCCCCTTGGTGAGCATAGCGCAGCTTAGGCCGTACCAAACCGACACGCGGGGGCGCTTGACGCTCTTGGCTGATTTCCAGTACGCGAGTTAATTTTGGTGTTGGCAGTTTTACCATTGCTGCGGCATAGGTGGCATCAATCGAGGCAAATAAATCGCTGACCCCGCGCCCTTGTAGCGCCGAAATATAGTGAAAACGTGCAAAGTCCAAAAATGACAACTTGCGAGCAATATCGCGTTTGACTTGGTCGCGGCGTTCTTGGTTGGTGTTATCCCATTTATTCACTGCCACAACCAAAGCCCGCCCCGCTTCGAGTGCAAAACCGGCGATGCTGGCATCTTGGTCGGCAATGTCTAAGCTGGCATCCAACACCAAGACCACTACATTGGCATCTTCAATCGCTTTGAGGGTTTTCACCACCGAAAACTTTTCAATTGCCTCATCAACCCGACTTTTCCGCCGCACACCGGCGGTGTCAATAATCGTGTACGACTGACCATTGCGCTCAAAATCGATATAGATACTGTCGCGAGTGGTGCCGGGCATATCAAAAGCAATGACCCGTTCTTCACCTAAAATCGCGTTGACCAAGGTGGATTTCCCCACGTTAGGGCGGCCAATGACAGCAAAGCGTGGATGGCGGCTGGCTTCTTCTTCCTCTTCATCAGGGAAAGGTTCTAACACCGCGTCGAGTAATTCACGCACGCCATCGCCGTGTGCGCCAGAAATGGCCCACGGGTCGCCCAAGCCGAGTTCGTAGAACTCAGCAGCTACCACATCACGCCGCATCCCTTCGGCTTTATTCACCACCAAAAACACTGGCTTATTCAGTTGCCGCAGGCGGTTAGCAATGACCTTATCTTGGGGGGTCATACCCGTACGAGCATCCACCAAAAAGATCACAGCATCGCCTTCATCCACCGCTTGCAAGGTTTGACGAGCCATTTCAAATAAAATACCGCTGTCGGCAATCGGCTCAAAACCGCCGGTATCGACGACCAAATACGGCTTATTCCCACCACGGCCATGACCATAGTGGCGATCACGGGTTAGACCGGGTAGATCAGCAACCAGCGCATCACGACTCCGCGTGAGGCGATTAAACAGTGTCGATTTGCCGACATTCGGCCTTCCGACTAATACAACAGTTGGCTTCACGCCATCTCCTTAACGGCCTAAGGCCAAAATACGTCCATTTTCAGTTTGCAGTAATACCCGTTGCGCCGACACATTCAGCGGGCGGCCTTGCAGTTCGTTGCCACCGGTGGCAAGACGACCGACAAGGCTACCATCGAGGCTTGATAACAGATGGGCATACCCTTCTGCATCATAGACCAGCACCTGTCCATTCAATAGCGCGGGTGCAGAGACACCACGATAGCGCAAACCTTCTTGTTTCCACATGGGGGTGCCGCTATAGCGGTCGAAGGCATGGACAGTGCCATCATCTGCCGTGACATACAGCAAACGGGCATCAAAAGTTAAACCACGACTGGAGGACAATTCGCGTGACCACATCGGGGTGCCGCTTTTGGCATCTAAACATGCCACTCGGCCTTGGAAGGCCACAGCACATACCATATTGCCGTCAAACACCGGTGGGCTGGCGACATCGGCAATTCGTTCCAATTCAGTCGCACCGCGTGGCAGCGTAACGGCAGACTCCCAAATCAATTCACCACTGGCAAGATTGAGTACCCCCAAGCGGCCACCGGACATGCCCAACAACGCCACCTCACCACCAAGGGCTTGCAGTGAACCACTATGGCGGACGGTCAATGCGGGTAAATTGTGTTGATAGACCCAAAGCTGGCGGCCATCGCGGCTGTCAAAGGCACTGACACGGCCATCTTGGGTTTGCACAATCACCTTATCCCCAGCAACTTGGGCTGGGCTGGTGGGAAGGCTAGACAAGGTAACCGTCCAACGTGCGCTGCCATCGGCACGCAAATGCGCCATCAGCTTGGCTTGTTTGGTAATCACATAAAAGTGATCGGCATTGGCAGCAATCCCCGCTGCCAAGTCTTGTTTGAGGGTAAGACGTTGAATCACTCGTCCGCTGTCGCTGTCTAACTCGAGCACCTCGCCGTTTTCACTGCTGACCCACACCCGATCGGCAATCACTGCTGGCTGAAACACCCCTTCAGCACTGTTTTTTGCCACATCAACCCGCCATAACAATTCAGGGTTTTGTGACTGGCTGAGGGTGGTCAGCGGTGTTGGTTGTGGGCGGCCATCGCCACTGAACCAACTGGCACAACCCGTTAAGGCGACACTGGTACATAAAGCAGCTGACAAAAGGCGTAAGCGAGGTGCAGTCATGGTTATTCAGCTCCTAGCGCATCGAGTTTAATCTCGGTTAAAGACCGAGAGGGCGACGCGCTTTTTTCTAGTTTTTGTAAAGCGGCACGATAGGCGCTGCGGGCGGCGGCAATATCGCCTTTTGCCACTAACACATCACCTTTTAAATCTAAAAAGCTACCAGCGAAGCCGTCGGTATGCGGTTTAGCCAACTCGGCCAAGGCGCGGTCGTATTGTTTTTCATCAAGCAACACCGCCGCCAACCGCCAACGCGCTAAATCACGAATCGCTTCTTCTTTGGTGTGTTCAATCACCCATTCCAAACTGGCACGGGCTGGTGCAAATTGACCGGCTTCAAAGGCCAAACGCGCCTCGATTAAAGCGGCACGATTGGCATAAGCTGTGCTGGCATACTCTTGTTTCAGTGATTGAAACAACGGGGCCAATTTATCTTGTTGGCCGCGTTCGAGATGGCTTTCGATTTGGGCATAGTATTCACCGGCGGCAGCGGCTTGTTTGCGTTGATACATCTGCCAGCCTTGGAAGCCCAGATAACCGAGGCAAACAAAAGTGAGAGCCAACGCTAGCCAACGCCCCCAGCTGTGCCAAAAGCTCCGGATTGCTTCAATCTGTTCCTGTTCTTGTAAATCGAATGCCGCCATCAGTCGGTTTCCTTCTGGGCTTGAATCTGTTGCAACAGGGTACGGGCGGCGGTGGCGACTTCAGCAAAGGCCGCTGTTTGTTGTGGTAAACCGCCATGCAGCGGTTTTAACACCACATTGTGTTCTGCCACTTCATTAGCGCCGATAATCACCGCACCATAAGCGCCGCTGGCATCCGCTTTTTTCATTTGTGACTTAAAGCTAGCCTCGCCCATGTGTTGCACCACGCGCAAACCAGCTTGGCGCAATTGTTGAGCAACGCGCAAGGCATAGCGTGCAGTGCCCTCGCCTTGGTGAATCACAAACCAATCTGGTACATCAGCCGCTGGCAATAGATTCTTCTCGCCCAACAACAACATCAGGCGTTCTACCCCCATTGCAAAACCGACTGCGGGGATTGATTGGCCACCGAGTTGTTCAATCAAGCCATCATAACGACCCCCGCCACACACCGTGCCCTGTGCGCCGAGTTCTTGTGTTACCCATTCGAACACCGACAGATTGTAGTAATCCAAACCACGCACTAACCGTGGGTTTTCAACATACGGAATATTGGCGTCACTGATCATCTGTCGCCATTCATCGTAATGCTGGCGCGAGGCATCACCGAGATAATCCAACAAGCGGGGGGCTTGTTCACAGATGGCTTGCATCGAAGGCGTTTTGCTATCCAACACGCGCAGAGGGTTGGTGTAAAGACGGCGCTTGCCATCTTCATCTAACGCCTCTTGGTGTTGTTCAAGATAGGCAATCAACGCTTGGCGGTGGGCGGCGCGTTCTTCGCTGGAACCTAGGGTGTTGATTTGCAGTTGCAGATAGGGAGTTAAACCCAAGCGTTGCCATAAATCGGCCAGCATAATCACAATTTCAGCGTCCACATCGGGGCCACTGAAACCGAGGGCTTCGGCACCAATCTGGTGAAACTGACGATAGCGCCCTTTTTGTGGCCGTTCATGGCGGAACATCGGGCCGATATACCACAGACGCTGGGTTTGCTTATAGAGCAAATTATGTTGTAACGCGGCGCGTAGGCACGAGGCGGTGCCTTCTGGCCGTAGTGTTAGGCTGTCGCCATTGAGGCTGTCGGTGAAGGTGTACATCTCTTTTTCGACAATATCGGTGGCTTCACCAATTGAACGCACAAACAACCGTGTATCTTCCACAATTGGGGTGCGAATGTTTTTATAGCCGTAGTCCTTGAGCCATTCGCGGACGGTGTGTTCAAAAAATAACCATTGATGCGAGGTGTCGGGCAGGATGTCATTCATCCCACGAATTGCCTGAATTTTTTCTGCCATGTTTCTGTATTCGTTAAAGTTAAGCGAGTCGGCGAAGGCGAGTCAGTCGATCAAACATTACACCGGTTTGAGTGGAATCACCTTACGGCGTTTGCTACCACCCTCGCCATAGCGGGTGTGGACATATTGTTCGACCAAGGTCTGAAATTCGCTGGCGATTTGTTCGCCTTTGAGGGTGACGGTTTTTTCACCATCCACATACACGGGCGCCACCGGCACTTCGCCAGTACCAGGGAGTGAGATCCCGATATCGGCTAATTTACTTTCACCAGGGCCATTCACCACACAGCCCATCACGGCGACGTTCATGCTTTCGACACCTGGATAGGCCAAGCGCCACACTGGCATTTTTTCGCGCAAGAACTGTTGAATTTGTGCAGCCAGTTCTTGGAAGAAGGTGCTGGTGGTACGGCCACAGCCCGGACAGGCGGTTACCAACGGGGTAAATGAACGCAGCCCCATGGTTTGCAACAGTTCTTGTGCAACAATCACTTCTTTATCACGCGGTGCGCCTGGTTCTGGCGTGAGAGAAATACGAATGGTGTCGCCAATGCCCTCTTGTAATAACACTGCCAGCGCCGCACTAGAGGCAACGATGCCTTTCGAACCCATGCCTGCTTCAGTAAGACCCAAATGCAGCGGCCAATCACAGCGCGCTGCTAAAGAACGGTACACCGCAATCAGGTCTTGCACATGCGACACTTTGCACGACAAGATAATTTGATTGGATAGCAAGCCAAGTGCGACTGCTTTTTCTGCACTTTCCAACGCTGAAATAATTAATGCCTCACGCATCACTGCTTCAACCGGCCACGGTTCACTGCGGCGGGCGTTTTCATCCATCAATCGAGCCGCCAAACTTTGATCGAGGCTGCCCCAATTGACGCCAATCCGCACCGCCTTGCCTAGTTCAGCCGCTGTTTTCACCATATAGGCGAATTTCTCATCACCCTTGCTGCCTTTGCCGACGTTGCCAGGGTTGATGCGATATTTCGCTAAAGCGCGTGCACAATCGGGGTAGTCGCGCAATAAACGCTCACCGTTAAAGTGAAAATCACCGACCAACGGCACATCACAGCCTTGATCATCCAGCTGTTGGCGGATGGTGGCGACTTGGGCGGCGGCTTCGGGACTGTTGACGGTGATTCGCACCACCTCGGAACCGGCACGCGCCAATTCCAAAACTTGGGCAACCGTGGCGGCAGCGTCTGCCGTGTCGGTATTGGTCATTGATTGAATCACAACCGGGGCATCACCCCCGACCGGAACATGTCCCACCATCACTTGTTGGCAGGCACGGCGAGTTGGATAGTGAGAAGAAATCACCTATTTCAGCTCCAGTTTGGCAGTGGTGCCTTTTTTGATATGTTTTTTCAGGTCAATGGCTTGATTGTTGTGGAACAATTCGACCTCAGTGGCATTGCCAATCGTCATTTTGAACGGCGGTGTGCCTTCGACAATCCGTTCCTTACCGGCTTTCTGTGTACCAAACACCACTCGTTCGCCTTTGCTATCCAAAATCTCCATCCACGAGTCTTGCTTCATCACTAAACGCAGTTGATGGTTGCCGTTGGTAGGTAAGGGCGCTGTTGCCGTGGTGGTGGGGTCTGTGACTGCAGGCGTTGTCGGGGTTGCTGCTGGTGTTACTGTCGCGGTGGCAACAGGCGGCGGTGTCACCGGTGCTGCCGTTGCACTTGGCGTGGTGCTGCTGGCCTCGGGTACTGGGGCAGGCGTTGCGGGTGTTTCTACCGCTTCTGCTGCCGGTGGTGTGGCAGCGGCTGGCGCTTTGGCAACCGTTTCAGCAGGTGCGGCCGCTTCAGCACTCGGTTCGGTAGTGTCACTTGGTTGTGATTGATACCACACGAGGCCAGCACCGACTAATAACAACGGCAATAACCATTTCCAGATACCACTGCCGGTATCAGTGTTGGTCGCCGCAGCGGTAGTGGGGGTGATTTCTTTTTCTTTGTGGGTATCTACCGAGGCTGTTTTGCCTTGCGGCGTTGCGGCAGGGGCAGGGCGCGCATCTGGCGCGGTATTGGGGACTTGGCTATCTAACCACGCCATAATCGGTTCGAGGTCGAGCTCTAGAAACTTGGCGTAATTGCGCATAAAACCACGGACAAAAGTTGTCCCCGGCAGACTGCTGTAGTCGTCGTTTTCTAATGCCTCGACTTGTTTGCGAGACAGTTTTAAATAATCTGCGGCTTCTTGAATAGAAATGCCACGTTTCACACGTTCATTGGACAGCAAGACGCCGGCCGAGACTAATGATTGGGATGAGCCCGGAATTTGGATTTCACTGCTCATGGAGTGTGCTCCACTCTAAAAAATAAAGGGCTTGCTTAAACAAAGAGTTAGGCATGATACCCCGTATTGCGGGGCCGCCATATCGGTTTTTACTCCGCCGCATTGTACGCTGCACAACTTTATTGGACTAGGCATCCGTGGTTGGGCGGTCTTGCCATTGTATTGTGCGACGGGTTTTATCTTGTACTTTCCCCGCTAATTGGCCACAGGCAGCATCGATATCATCGCCGCGTGTCTTGCGTACCGTCACCACAAAACCGGCGGCTTGCAAAATTTCACGGAAGGCGCGGATGCTGTTATTGCTTGAACGCGCATAGCCGGAATTAGGGAAAGGATTGAATGGAATTAAATTAAATTTACAGGGCAAATCGCGTACTAAGGCAATCAATTCTTGTGCATGGTGTGGACGGTCGTTGACGCCATCTAACATCACATACTCAAACGTGACGAAATCACGCGGTGCTTTTTCTAAGTAGCGTTCACAGGCGGCGAGTAGGGTTCGCAGCGGATATTTTTGATTGATGGGGACGAGTTCATCGCGCAGCGTGTCGTTAGGGGCATGTAGAGATACCGCCAACGCCACAGGGCAATCTTCACGCAAGCGGTCGAGAGCTGGGACGAGGCCCGAGGTGGATAAGGTTACGCGGCGGCGGCTGAGGCCATAGGCGTGGTCATCCAACATAATCGACATGGCATTGACCACATTATCGTAGTTTGCCAACGGTTCACCCATGCCCATCATCACCACATTGGAAATCACCCGTTCGTTTTTAGGCGTCACGCCCATCGATTTATTCGCCCACCACAGCTGGCCGATAATTTCTGCTGTCGATAAATTGCGATTAAAGCCTTGACGGGCTGTCGAACAAAACGTGCAATCGAGCGCACAAC
Source organism: Aquaspirillum serpens DSM 68 (assembly GCF_000420525.1). GTDB lineage: Bacteria > Pseudomonadota > Gammaproteobacteria > Burkholderiales > Aquaspirillaceae > Aquaspirillum > Aquaspirillum serpens. The sequence continues at coordinate 16,243 of NZ_ATVC01000020.1, read as the reverse complement.
CGACTTGCGATGACACACATAAGGTGCCACGGTCGTCCTCTGGAATAAAGACGGTTTCAACACCATTGCCGGTGCCAACATCTAACAACCATTTGCGGGTGCCGTCATCTGAAGCTTGGCCAGTGATCAGTGCGGGGACTTTCACTTCGGCATTGGCGTTGAGCTTTTCGCGTAGGCTCTTGGCCAAATCAGTCATGGCATCAAAATCGGCTTCGCCCATTTGATGAACCCACCGCATGACTTGCTTGGCACGAAATGGTTTTTCGCCTTGGGCTGCAAAATGGTCGAGTAATTGCGGCAGGCTAAAGTCGAGCAGGTTGGTTTTCATGGATGAATTCAGAACAGATGGGATGCGATAAAAAAAGAATAGCCTCTACCACACGGTAGAGGCTCACAGACCGGATTAGCGGCTGTACACTTCAGAAGAAGGGAAGAAGTAAGCGACTTCAATAGCAGCGTTTTCGGCGCTGTCAGAACCGTGGACGGCGTTGGCATCGATCGAATCAGCAAAATCGGCGCGGATGGTACCGGCGTCGGCTTTCTTCGGATCGGTGGCGCCCATCAATTCGCGGTTTTTCGCGATCGCACCTTCGCCTTCTAACACTTGGATCATCACAGGGCCGGACACCATGAAATCGACCAAGTCTTTAAAGAAAGGACGTTCTTTGTGTACTGCATAGAAGCCTTCGGCTTCGGCGCGGGAGAGGTGTTTCATTTTTGCCGCGATGACTTTCAAACCAGCTGTTTCAAAGCGAGCGTAGATTTGACCAATGACGTTTTTTGCAACGGCATCAGGTTTGATGATTGACAGGGTACGTTCGATTGCCATAAAAGTCTCCACAATGATGAGGGATATTCAAAAATCAGGCTTTATGCTGCTGTAGCAGTCTGATGACTACTTGGTGCAAAAAAGCAAGGTAACCGAGCATTATAGCTAGAAATTTTTTTCTTTGCTGCACATTATTTGGGGTTCCATGCCAAAATCAACCACACCCGTTCGGCCCGAATTCCCTGCTGGGGATCCCTTTGCCGGACAATTAAAAAAGCGTTTGCTGATCGCTATCTTAATTGTGCTCGCTGCAGGGGGCGCGTTGCCGTTATACCATGCCCTAACGGCTGAACCTAAACCATCGGCGAACCCTCCACCTGCAGCACCGGCAGTTGCCGAGGGACGGATTGCGCCAGCAACACCGACGCTGGATGCTGCAACACCCCCACCACCGGTTGCGGCAGTGGCACCGATACCACTTGCTCCGCCACCCCCTCCCCCACCGCCCCCGGCGCCAGCGGTTGCTGTGGCACCGAGTTCGCCTCTTCCCCCGCCACCACCTGCCAAACCCAAGGCGGAACTGCCGCCTGCGCCACCGCCGCAATCTGCACCTGTCAAAGCACCACCCCCTGCTGCCCTGCCGCCTCAACCTGCGCCGACGGCACCTCCAATGGCACCGCCTCCCGCAGCACAGAAACCAGCGGTTGCTGCACCTCCACCGTCTATTGCACCGGCTCCACCCCCCTCCCATGCTTCGGTGGGGTATCAGGTGCAACTGGGTTTATTTAGCAATCTGGATAATGCCGCCCGTTTGGTAGAAAAATTACAACGTCAAGGCATTACAGTAAAAACAGAAACGCGGGTACACGTTGGACCATTTCAAAGTCGTGCCGAGGCAGAAGAGGCCATGACAAAATTAAAAGAGTTGGGTTTATCGCCGTTATTAGCGCCGGCTGGCGCCCGTTAATGTTGTTATAACAAGGAGAAATGATGAGTGCGATTGCCGTAGAGACGTTAGCACATGCCCTAGAAAAATTATTGTCTGGTCTGACTGTTTTGACCGCACAAGAAGATGGGATTGAAGAACGGCCACTTAAAAATTGCCGTGGTAGCGTGTTGGCACAATCAGTGGCAATTGAGGCCGAATTGTTGTCCCAACTCGGTTTTTCGGCAGAACATCAGCTACCCGCTGGTTTGTGGCTAACGCCGGTGCATACTGGCTTGGCCGCCGCCCTCGGTTTACCGACTTTACCCGTGTGGCGGCCCTTAAAAGTCTCGGTTTTTTTCAGTGGTGAGGATTTAACCGAGCCCGGTGAAGTGTTACATGCTGATCGTCGCTATAACAGCCATCGCTATTGGTTGCGTGGCGCTTTGGTGGCGATGGGGTGCGAAGTGCGCGATTTGGGTGTGGTGCCCGAGAGCGTTGCCGCGACTCGTTTAGCGTTGTCGAATGCCGCAGAGAACAGTGATTTAATCATCACTTGTGGTGGCGTAGAAGAAGACTATGTGCAACAGGCGATCACCCGTGAAGGGGTATTGCAACAAGCGCAGATTGCCATGAGTGGTTTACCGGTGTTGAGCTGGGGTAAGGTTGCCAGTGCCGACTTTATTGGTCTACCGAATGCCATGTTGCCGGCGTATCTGTTGTTCTTGTTGGCGGTGGCGCCAGCACTACAGCGGATGCGTGGTTTGGATTGTGCCCGTTATGCCAGCCCATGTTACCGTTTACCCTTGACCACCGAATTGGCGGCACAGGAATATGAGCAGGTGTTACCAGTGCAGGTCATTAAAAATGAACAACAACAGGCTATCGCTGTCCAACTAAGCCCTGCGGCACCGCACCTGTGGTCGTGCTTACAGTCACACGGGCTGATTCGTGTACCGGCTGGGCAGGCTGTGGCTGCAGGTGAAACCGTCGCGTTTTATACTTTTGAGCGTCTGTTGTGATGGTATGCCAGCATTGAGTTTTGTGGGAGGGGCCTTAACACAGCCCCTCACTGTCGTCGCTACACCAGATGAACCCATTTTAGATTTGGTGCGCCGTTGTGATGATTTACCCCTGTCGTGGCGTTGTGGTCGTGGCACCTGTGGTACATGTGCTGTCCGCGTCAGTCATCAGCAACAACCACAACCGCTACTGATGTCACGTAAAGAGCGCAATGTGTTAGTGCGCCATCGCTACCTGCCGCAATCTGCTTTGCAACAAGACACCTTTATTGATTCGCCTGCGCTGTGGCGGCTTGCCTGTTATTTGACGGCTAACCAGCCGTTAGTTATTTCTCTCGACCCGCCCAGCAGCGAAGACGTGTCCTAGATAAAAAAGGAAAATGATGAAACAGAATGTCAGGGTATGGGATGCCCCAATCCGCTTATTTCATTGGGCTTTGCCCCCGCTAATTGGTTTTATGTGGTACTCGGGTGAACAAGGCGGTGAGTGGTTGTTGTGGCATATCCGTGTTGGTTATGTGGTTGCCACTTTATTGTTATTCCGCCTGATTTGGGGCCTGATTGGCAGCCAAACCGCACGATTTACCCAATTTATTCGCGGCCCCAAAGCGATCTTGGCCTATATGCGTGGGCAATTACCAGAAGATCAAATCCCCGGCCACAACCCATTAGGCGCATTGATGGTGATGGCGTTGTTGGCTGCGCTGTTGTTTCAGGTAGTGTCGGGGATGTTATCGAGTGATATTGACTCGTATATGTATGACGGTCCGTTAATTCATTTGGTCGGCAGTGAATGGTCAGAGCAAATCACGGTTTGGCACAAACAAGGCATTAACTATTTATTGGCGTTGATTGCTGTGCATGTTGGGGCGGTGTTGTTCTATCTGTGGGGTAAAAAAACCAATCTTATCCGCCCAATGGTGACCGGAATTAAACCGATTGACAGTGATGCTGAGTTAGACCGTGTGGAGTTTATTCCACCAATTATTGCCTTGGTCACACTGGTGGTGTCTGCTGGCGCGATTTATACCTTGGTAACGCGATTGTGAGCGCGGCACGTTTACCCATGTTGTCACCATTATGGTCAATTCACCTTGCTGTGTTGTTGTTTGGTTTGGCTGGGTTATTTGGCAAAGCTGTGGCGCAACCGGCATGGGTGATTGTATTAGGACGGACGGTGTTTGCCGCGCTGGCGGTGGCTTTGTTGGTGGTGTGGCGACATCGTTTGTCTGTACTGTGGCAAGTCAAATCGTCGCAACGCTGGCGCTTATTGTTGGCCGGTGCAGTGTTGGCATTGCATTGGACAACTTTCTTTGCGGCGGTGCAATACAGTACGGTGGCGATTGCGCTGTTGGGGTTTGCCAGTTTTCCAGTGTTTGTCGCGTTGTTAGAGCCGTGGTGGTTTGCCGAGCAAATACGGCGGCAAGAATGGGCGATGATTGCCTTAGTGACCATCGGTTTATTGTTAGTCGTCCCAGAATGGCGGTTTGAAGCCAGTGCCACACAAGGCTTGTTATTGGCGGTGTTGTCCGGTGCCTTATTTGCGGTGCTGGCGTTATTAAATCGCAGCATCGGAGCACTACCGGTGTTAACCAGTACCTTTTGGCAAAACACGGTTGCGGCGGCGGTGTTGTTGCCGCTGTGGTGGTGGTTGCCGCCGGTCACCTTAACGCTACAAGAATGGTCGGCGTTGCTGTTCTTAGGCGTGGTGTGTACGGCGTTAGCGCATGGTCTATTTATCGCTAGCTTGGCTGCATTGCCGGCGCGTCAGGTGGCGGTGATCACTGGTTTAGAGCCGGTGTATGGGATTGGCTTTGCTTGGTATCTATTTCAAGAACAACCGACTTGGCTGGCATTGGCCGGCGGTGCCTGTATCGTGGTGGCGACAGTCTGGGCTTCGTTGGCTAAACCACAGCATGGTTAAACGGTGAGATCGAGGATGGTGCTTTCCCCTGCAATCGAAAAAAAAATCAGCAAACTGGGCATTCAACAGCCCTCTGATTGGTTGTTACATCTGCCGCTGCGCTACGAAGATGAAACGCAGTGTTTTGCTATTGCCCAAGCGCCGTTGGCCCAGTCGGTGATGGTGGAAGGGATTGTGCAGCATTGCGAAGTGAAACAACGCGGTGGGCGGGGACAATTGCGGGCGGTGATTGCTGATGCCAGTGGACAGCTGGTATTGCGTTTTATCCATTTTTATCCAAGCCAAATCAAACAATGTAGTGTGGGCCATCGTTTACGGGTGTTTGGTGAGATTCGCCTGAATTTTTTTGGTGAGGCGGAAATGGTGCACCCAAAGTGCCGTGTGGTCGCCAGCAACACGCCGTTATCTACTCATCTGTCGCCGGTCTATCCCGCCACCCAAGGCATTACTCAACTGCAACTGCGTAAGTGGATTGATGCTGCCCTTGCACAAACCCCACTCGATGACACCTTGCCCCCTGCGATGGTGCAAACATTAGGCTTGCCGAGCTTTTCAGAAGCGGTGTTGACTTTGCACCATCCCCCTGCCGGCAGTGAAGTCGCCGTATTGCAATCACCGCAGTTTCCGCCATGGCAGCGAATTTATTTTGATGAACTGTTAGCACAACAACTGTCGATGCGCTTGGCTTATCGGGCACGGCAGCGCAAAGCTGCACCGATTTTGCAGGGAAATGGCCGATTCACCTCGGCATTGCTACAACAACTGCCATTTGCGTTGACCGCTGCCCAACAGCGAGTGTGGCAGGAAATCCAGCAAGATTTACAGGGTGGACAGCCGATGCACCGCTTGTTACAGGGTGATGTTGGCGCAGGGAAAACCGTGATTGCGGCGCTGTCCGCGTTGGATGCGATAGAAGCGGGTTATCAAGCGGCTTTGATGGCCCCGACAGAAATTTTAGCCGAACAACATTACTTAAAACTGCGGCAATGGTGGGAAAGTCTGGGTTTAACGGTGGTGTGGTTATCTGGCAGTTTGAAAAAATCGCAGCGCCAAGCTGCTTTAAAACAGATTGCCAATGGCGAAGCCAGTTTGGCGGTTGGCACTCATGCGCTCTTTCAAGAAGATGTTGCCTTTGCGCGATTGGGTTTAACCATTGTCGATGAACAACATCGTTTTGGTGTTGCACAACGCTTGGCACTGCAAGCCAAGGGCGGCGAAACCCATCAGCTGATGATGTCGGCAACCCCGATTCCGCGTACCTTAGCCATGAGCTACTACGCCGATTTAGATGTCTCGGTGATTGATGAATTACCCCCTGGACGGACACCGATTCGTACCCGTTTGATTGCCGCGAAACGGCGGCCAGAAGTGATGGCGGCGATTGCGCGTGAAATAGAACAAGGTCGCCAAGCCTATTGGGTGTGCCCACTGATTGAAGAATCAGAAACCTTAGAGCTACAAACCGCCGTTGCCACCCAACAAGAATTGATACTGGCTTTGCCACAGCTCACTATTGGTTTAGTGCATGGCAAGATGAAGGCCGATGAGAAAGCGGCGGTGATGGCAGCGTTTCTTGCCAATGAAATTCACCTATTGGTTGCCACGACGGTGATTGAGGTAGGCGTTGATGTACCGAACGCGACCCTGATGATTATTGAACATGCCGAGCGTATGGGCTTGGCACAGTTACACCAACTGCGCGGGCGCGTTGGACGCGGACGACATGCCAGCAGTTGTGTGTTGTTATTTGAAGAACCACTGTCCGAGCTGGCGCGGGCGCGTTTACGGGTGATTTATGAACACACCGACGGCTTTGAAATTGCGCGCCAAGATTTGCTGATTCGCGGGCCAGGAGAATTTCTTGGGGCTAAACAAAGCGGCACACCAATGTTGCGTTTTGCCGATATCGAACGCGATGTGGCATTGCTAGAACAGGCACGGCAATGGGCGCCGTGTTTATTAAAACAATGGCCCGATGCCGCACGCGCACATCTCGCCCGTTGGTTGGGCGGACGCGAACATTTCCTGCAAGCCTAACGCCACTGTGCCAGCCATTGCGATAAGCCATTGATGTCGGCGCGTTCGGCGTAGCTCTCCACTGTATTGGCAAAAGCACGGTATTCGGGGCTGTTATCTGCCAACTGTTGTGCCCAATCGATTAAATCTGACATGGCGCCCATATCCAACCATTGTTGCAGCTCGGCCAGTTGTGCCGCTGGTGGTGGTATACAGGCTACTGTGGTTTTTGCCTCGTGCGTAGGGCGATTGCTTTGCAGTGGCAGATGGAGCAATTCTGCTAACACATGGCGCAATTGTGCTAAGTTAACCGGCTTTAACAAGGCGGCATGAAAGCGTTGTACGGTATGGACAGGCGGTGGCGCAGCCGACAGTAACACCACCGGCACTTGTGGCCAGCGTGTGCCAACGGCGTCTAACACATCTAAACCATTGCTATCCGGCATCGAGAAGTCTGTCACAATCAAATCCGGCGCTGCTGCACTACCTTCGCCCAATTCATCAATAAAATCGCGGCCATCGGCCCACGCTTCAATGCTAAAACCCAGCCCTTCCAGCTCATCTTGCAATAGATTGCGTACATCTTTGGTGTCTTCTAATAACACCAAGCGATAACCGCTGCCATCCAACTCCGGCAAGGCTAACTCACCATCCGGCAACCGATGGTGGGGAATGCTGTCCTCGTGGGCGGTGGCAAAGCTCAGGTGTAAGGTAAAGTGTGTGCCTTTTCCTAGCTGGCTTTTCACTTCTAACCGACCTTGCATCCGCTGTACCCATTGGGCAGCAATGGCTAAACCAAGCCCTAAACCTTGTTGGCTGCGCCCATTATCCAAACGCACAAACGGGTCGAAAATCGAATCGATTTGCTCGGCTGCGATACCAATACCGCTATCAATGACATGAAAGCGCAGTTGAACAAAAGCGGTGTCTGGGTGTTGGCTAACCATTTCCACTACAAAGCGGATTTCCCCTTGGGAAGTAAATTTTGCTGCATTGGTCAGCAGATTATCTAACACCTGTCGTAATCGTTTACCGTCCACTTTAATCACCGGCGGTAGTTGGCCGACAGTTTGGAACACAAAACGATTTTGCTGCCGCATTGCTAATTGTTCTGCATCGCGGGTAATGCCATCGAGTAGAGCATGGAAATACAACGGTAAGGGCTGCATCCGTTCGGTTGGGCTGCCTCTGGCATAATCAATTAAATCGTCAATCAAACTCAATAAATGGCTGGCACTACGCCGAATAATCCGCCCCCGCTCGGCATCCTCACGTCCACCAGCCAAAATCAAATCAGCATAACCGGTGATCGAAGTCAGCGGTGTGCAGAGCTGTTTTTAAGGCTTGCGTACGTTCGGTGACTGCTTGTTCTAATTGGGAGTGTTTTAATTGCTGAGCTTCAATTAACGCTGCTTGGGCTGCCATATGTCGCTGATGGAGGGTTTTATTGCGGCTATACAAACCCATAATCATCAGTAGCAATAAATCCATATTTAATGCCCATACTAAAGCTTCTTCACTGATAAAGAGACCGGTGGTGCGTAAACCATAAAAATCCATCAAGCGCAAAATATGAACAAACCAAAATAGTGCTGAACAGATTGTAAACAGAGTAAGATTTGGAACGCCACGTTTCCATGCCATAATGACAGAAATCGGCCATGAGAAATTAATAATAACCGAAAAACTATTTAAAATTTGCGCTGCGATAAAATAATCTGCAAATGCACACCCTGCTGCACACAATAGCATAATAGCCATCATGGTTTTATAAGCTATATCCCAAAAAGGAAATTCTTTCGGAATTCGCAATAATAAACGCCATGCTAATAATGCAGCAAAATTTGCAAGAGACCCTACTGTTCCGGGTGCTCTAACAATCCAATCTGCCCCGTCAGAAAAGAAGTGAAGATATAAATAACCTTGAAAGCTAATTTCGTATAGAATTACATTGCAAATAAAAAAGCTCAGGTATAAAAAAAGACGATCATGTAATGTAATGGCATGTATCATTGCATATAAAGCAATGGTTATCATCGATCCTAAAAAAATACCGAGTAATAATTTATATTCTGCTTCCGTTTCACGGAATTTGAGGGGTTCCCAAAGCTTTGGCTGGATATGAATGGCCGACCTTGATTCGACTCGAATTAAAAAGCGAATGGTATCGCCATGGCTTTTTATTGGAAAAATAGGGTTCAGTGCAGCGACTGGGCGGCTTGAAATTGGATAGTTATTACCTGCTAATATTGTTGATTGAATCGTATTTTGATTATCTAATAAATAAAATTGTACTTTTTCTAATCGCGGAGGGCTGATTTCTAACCAATAGCCATCCAGCGAACTTGGTAATTCACCATAAAGCCAAATGGCACTGCGGCTGTAACCAATATTAAGGGTCTTATGACTGGCAGGTTGAAATACTGCTAGTTGGGGGAGTATCTGTTCTGCGTTAAGGATATGACTTTTATCTTCCCATTGAAGAAGATGGTTAACCAATTTGACCGGCGGTGATGAGGGCGTAGGATTGGCGAGTAATGCCACCACCAATCCCATCATCAGGGTGATAACGAGGCCAAGAATGATCCGTGAGCCTCGGCTGGCCGAGGCGATGGCGTTGACCTGCATTTAATCTTTACTGGGTTCGCCGTTTTGGCGGAAATTGCGCGGTGACACCCCAAAGCGTTCGCGGAAAGCGGTAGAAAAATTGGCAGCACTGCTATAACCGAGTTGGCTGGCGATGAGCTGAATCTCTAACGAGGTATCTGATAACAAGCGGCGCGCCTCTTTCAAACGCTCTTCGCGTAGAAAATCAAACACGGTCACGCCGGCACATTGCCGGAAAGCCTCGTTTAAGCGGCGGCTGTTGGTGCCGACGGCTTTGGCTAGATCGGCTAATTCCAAAGGGCGTTCTAACCGTTGGGTAATTAAACGGCGAGCAGCGCGGAATAATACTTGGTCAAGCCCTTGTCCTTCTTCTTGTGGTGTAGCGGCATCGGCTTGTAAATCTTGGCTTTGCGTCTGTTGTGTTAATCCAAGATGCACCGCGACCCGCAATCGTACTTCTTCAAAATCAAATGGTTTGGTGACGTAATCCACTGCCCCTTCGCTGAGGCCTGCCACCCGTTCTTGTGGTGAAGCGGCTGCGGTCAGAAAAATCACCGGAATATGGCGCGTGCGTTCGTCGGCTTTGAGCAGGCGACACCCGACAATCCCATCTGAATTGGGCATCCGAATGTCCATCAGAATCAAATCTGGCATCACAATAAGCGATTTGTCATAAGCATCACGGCCATTTTCCCCGACATATAAACGGTAACCGCGTTGGCGTAAAAAGTCTGCCAGTAATAGACGGTCCTCCGTGACGTCATCGACAACAAGGATGCGCGGGGCGCAGAAAAAAGGAGAAGTTGCAGACATTGTGGAACGAGAAGAGAGTATGCTGTTCATATATTGGAAAAGGGTAGGATTCAAGCACTCACAGGATAGCCCCTCTTAGGTCGATCTGCACTCGATAAAAAAATAATTCCTGTGAGCAAAACTTTCTTTACGTAAGTCAAAAGTTGAGTATTGCTGGTTCACAACACAGACTGCATCATATGCTAGCATAAACATCAACAAAAAGAATTATGAAAAATTCTTATGTCATTGTTGATTGTGGCGTTTTGTGCAATCCTGTGGCACGCTTTGGTAATACAAGGAGGAAATATGAGTTTCTTGCGAAAAACGGCTCGTTCGGTGGCGCTGCGTTTGTATATGAAGCGGCGTATCTCAGCCCTACAACTGGTTAGGATGCTGCACCTGCTAGAGCGCAGCACCCATTCTTAATCTGGCTTAAACAAGTTTAGCTGGGTTGCCAACAAGGATAATCGGTATAACCCGCTGTGCCTCCGCCATAAAAAGTATTCACATCGGGGGCGTTCAGCGGGGCTTGATGAGCAAAGCGATTTACCAAATCGGGATTGGCAATATAAGGCCGTCCAAATCCGATGGCATCGGCCAAGCCGCTCTGAATCATTTCATCAGCGCGTTGGGCATCGTATCCGCCTGTCCACACCAAACTTCCACTGAATTCATGGCGTAGGTTGTGACGGAACTCGTCGCTGAGCGTTGGGCCACCTGCCCAATCGGGTTCTGCGATATGCAGATAAGCGATTTCTCGTTCTTGGAAGGCCCGCGCCAAATAAACCGCCATCGCGTCGGCTTCACGGTCTTGCATATCGTTAAAAGTACCAAATGGCGATAAGCGCACGCCAACACGCTCTGGCCCCCATACCCCAATCACCGCATCTAAGACTTCTAATGGAAAACGGGCACGGTTTTCGATATTGCCACCGTAATCATCGGTGCGCTGGTTGCTGCCGGTGCATAAAAACTGATCGAGCAGATAACCATTCGCCATGTGAATTTCCACCCCATCAAAGCCCGCACGTTTGGCGCGAGCAGCGGCAGCAGCATAATCCTGTGCAATAGCGGGTAATTCACTGCTATCGAGGGCACGCGGCGAAGCGGTGGGCACATTGGCAGGGGTGCCATCTGGTTGCACAACAAAACATTGTGCATTGGCAGTGATCGCGCTTGGCGCCACCGGCGCAGCGCCGTTTTCTTGTAACAGAGGATGGCTGATGCGACCGACATGCCACAGTTGCAGCACGATTTTACCGCCGGCAGCATGCACCGCCTGCACTACGCGCTGCCAACCGGCTTCTTGTGGTTCGGTATAGATGCCGGGGGTCCACGCATAGCCTTGCCCCTGCCGAGAAATCTGTGTGGCCTCACTGACGATTAAACCGGCATTTGCGCGTTGGGCATAATATTCGGCATTCAATTCACTTGGAACATCGCCGGGTTGTGCTGCCCGTGAGCGCGTTAATGGCGCCATCCAAACGCGATTGTTCAAATGCAAGGCCCCGCAACGCATGGGGGACAACAAATGTGGGTAAGCCATAACACACCTCTCTTTTTGAACCAAACAAAAACACCAACAGCCCGCGTTTTGGTACTGTGCTGATGATGAGCTCAAGCCAAATGAGGGCAACACCGGCTTTTGCTATCTTTTGTTTCGACGAAATAGGAAATTCTACATGTCATCTTTCGACTCATCTTGGCTCGTTCCCGATTGGCCGGCACCGGCACATATTCAGGCATGTTGTACCACTCGACTTGGCGGTGTCAGCCAAGCGCCATTTGCCAGTTTCAATCTAGGCGATCATGTCGGTGATGATCCGCTGGCGGTGGCTGAAAATCGCCATTTACTCAGTCTTGCCTTGCCCAATCCTCCGCATTGGTTAGCGCAAACCCATTCCACCGAGATCAAAATGATTACTACACCGACAGCAAACGCGGTGTTTCCTGCCGATGCCAGTGTGACACGGATGCCAGAGGCGGTGTGTGTGGTGATGACGGCAGATTGTTTGCCGTTGTTATTGACCGATCAACAAGGCACGGTGGTGGCGGCTGTTCATGCTGGTTGGCGTGGTTTATGTGATGGCATTATCGAACGTGCCGTGCAAGCGATGGCTGTCCCTGCGACAACGTTATTGGCGTGGTTGGGGCCGGCGATTGGGCCCAAAGCATTTGAAGTGGGGGCTGAAGTACGGGCGGCTTTTATGGCACAAGCAGCAGAAGCAGAACAGGCATTTACCCCACAACAAAATGGGAAATATCTGGCGGATATTTATCAGTTGGCACGACAACGTTTGCAGGCTGTCGGCGTGTCTCACATCAGTGGCGGCACCCATTGCACCGTGACTGACCGCGAGCGTTTTTTCTCCTATCGCCGTGATGGACAAACCGGACGGATGGCCAGTTGTATTTGGATCAGTACAAACCTGACATCAGCCTAATCAGATTGTTGTCAGCATTTTGAGGTAGCTGTAATGAATGTCAAAAAATGCCACCGCTTGGTCATTTTTGAGTCATTTTCGCTGCCTCCGGCCACATCCTTACCAAGACTTCATTTTGGGTTAATTTTCTCAGCGTAGCTTGACGAGATAACCAAAAAATATGACAAAAACAGGATCGTACTCCATGGGTAATTTTTCACAGGTGCTACTGTTGTTAGGGATTACGGTCTCTATTGTTGTTTTTTTCGCTCGTTTTCATATTCCTAGTAGTTTAGGGTATTTATTAGTTGGATTTATTTTAGGGCCTCATACTATGGGGCCAATTATTAACCTGCCTCATATTACTACCCTCGCTGAATTTGGTATTGTATTTCTGTTATTCACCATTGGTTTAAATTTTTCATTGCCACAAATTTATGCCTTACGACATCGAGTATTTAGCCTGGGGACGGGTCAAGTGGTTTTAACAACAATCACTGTTGGTCTGCTCGCTTGGGCTGTTGGTTTATCTGCGACAGCTGCTTTTGTCGTCGGTGCTGTATTTGCGCAATCCTCAACAACTATTATTGGCAAACAATTGGCTGAACAAGGCGAAGAAAATAGCCGTCACGGTAAGCTTGGTTTGGCGATGTCGGTATTTCAAGATGTAACCGCCGTCCCTTTTGTGGTCATTATTCCGGTACTTGGGATGGCTGTTGGCGCTGATTTGATATTTAATTCTTTAATTGCTGCCTTAGCAAAAGCATTATTGGCATTTTGCTTAGTCTTTTTTATTGGCCGGTGGTTATTAGGCCCTCTCTTTCATTTTGTGGCACAAAGACGTTCTGCAGAAGTGTTTACGCTAACCGTCTTATTAGTGGCGCTGTTGGCTGCTTGGACAACAGAGAGTTTTGGCCTGTCATTGGCATTTGGCGCATTTCTGGCTGGTATGGTATTGGGAGAAACGCAATTTCGCCATCAAGTTGAATCAACAATACGACCGTTTAGAGATGTGCTGTTAGGTTTGTTTTTTATTGGTATTGGTATGCTGTTAGACCCTAGTGGTTTTTTAAGTATATGGCACTGGGCAATTGTTGGAACATTAGTGTTGTTAATTAGCAAAACACTGCTAGTGATGATGTTAATGAAAACTACTGGTTCTGATTGGTTGACCGCGTGGAGAACCGGTTTATTATTAGCTGTTGGTGGTGAGTTTGGTTTTGCTGTATTAGCAATTGCCTTATCTGCCGATGTTATTGATGTTTTTTTAGGGCAAATTGTTTTGGCCTCGGTTCTTTTTTCAATGATTGCTGGCCCTTTTATTATTCGATATAACAAGGTAATTGCGCGATGTTTTGTCCGTGAACATCAGCCCTCTGCTCAGCATACCGCGACACAACAAAACCTGACTGTCGCTTCTCCTATGTCGATGCAGGATCATGTCATTATCTTTGGTTATGGCAGAATTGGCCAAAGTGTGGCGTATTTACTATCTGAAGAAAAAATTCCTTATTTGGCACTCGATCTTGATTCGAGTCGAGTCCGTCAAGCTCATACAGCCGGAAAGCCAGTTTATTATGGTGATGCGACTGATCGTAGTCTTTTAGATTTACTGAATTTAAATCAAGCTCGATTGGTGATTATTAGCCATGATAACGTTGCCGCATCATTAAAAACGCTTGAATACCTACAAACGATCCGTTCAGATTTACCAGTGATGGTTCGTACTCGTGATGAAAGCTGTATTGACGAACTGAAAAAAGCTGGTGCAACCGAGGTTGTTCCAGAAACATTAGAGGCAGCTTTAATGATTGCTACGCAATCATTGTTATTACTTGGAGTGCCTTCGTCTAAAATTTTTCAGTATGTTGAAGATCAAAGAACAGAAAAATATCAATTAATCCGTGAGTTTTTTCAGGGCAGCTTGTTTTCAAATGAAATGGGCACCTATAATAAAGAAAGTCTACATTTAATCCAAATAAAGCCTCCCTGTAATTTGATTGGCCATTCACTGAGTTCCATTAGGCTTGATATTGAAATACTATCTATTATTCGACAAGACACTCAATTAATAGAGCCTTCTTTTGATACTATCATCGAAGCCAATGATACCTTAGTGGTACATGCTTCAAGTATGACATTACTGCGTGCAAAAGATATCCTCTATGGTTGATTGGTTTTTTCAAAATTTTAAAAGGAGGTTTTTGTTCTTTCATCTCTGTGCCGTTTTGTTTTGCTTATTATCTTCAAGGAGGTATCTCTATCATGGTTAATATCGAAAATATTTTAGTGGCGGCTGACTTATCTCCCCATTCTTCTAGTGTGATTAACCGTGGCTTTGTATTAGCTAAAACACAGCCAAAATCTCGGTTAACAATTTTTCATGCAACAGGAACAATTTTTCATGCAACAGGAATTGATGCTCTCAATGTGCTGCGTGATTTTTTGGGAGAGAAACAAGACAGCGTTAAAAATAAAATTTTGCAAGATGCACATGATCAATTGGCTGCACTGGTGGCTGCGGTTCCTGCTAATCAAGACGGTATAACGGTCGAGCTAAAAGTTGACCAAGGATTTGCAAGCGCTGCCGTTCCTCGGGCAGTTGAGAATTCGGCGATTGATCTGGTGGTATTAGGTGCACATGGGAGTGGTTTTATACAACGGGTATTGTTGGGCTCAACGGCCTCGCGGCTATTACGCAAAAGCACATGCCCTGTCCTTGTGGTCAAGCGAGAAGCCTATCGTAGTTATCAACGGGTTTTGATTGCGGTTGATTTTTCGCCATGTTCAGAAAAAGTACTCCGTTTTGCCCATGCTATTGCACCTCATGCTGATTTTGTGTTGTGTCATGTCTGCGATGTGCCTTTCCACGAAAAAATGGAATATGCCGGTGTCAGTGAAGATTTAATCTTGCATTATCAGGTTGAGGCGCGTAAACGGGCGATGCAACAGCTACGAGAATTAGCCCATACTGCTGGGCTAGCGGTCAGTGATTATTCGATCGCGATTTTATATGGCGATGCTTCGCGCACGATTCTTGACCATGAAGAAAAATATGGATTTGATCTGGTGGTGATGGGTAAGCATGGTAGTCATATGACTGAGGAGCTTTTGCTTGGCAGTGTCACAAAACGCGTACTGGCATCGTCTCAGGCTGATATGTTGGTGGTGGTAGACCATCGCTATCCAGAACTTTTAGTAGAAAAAGACTAAAGCTAGATTTTCTCAGATGGCCTCCGCGCAGACACAATCATCCGTCACCCTCTGCAAAACCGATGGTATGAAAACTGCAGCAGTTATTTGCTAATCGAGATTGATGTAGATGGGATGGTCGCTAAAGTGCAACCATCCTTTTTTTCATGATGCCCAATATGGCGAAAAGCTGGTGTCAGCGCGATTTCGCCATGGTTGGCAAAACATCGCTGTCTCTGACCCGGTGCGCGACAAGCCCCGCCGTTCAGGGCGGGGAAGGATAGCGCGGACGGCGTAGCCGTCCTTGGGTTTCAGTCTTGGGCGGGTACGCCACCAATAGGTGAACATGATCATCCTCGCCGTCCATATTTCGCCACAAAGACCAAATGGACGTGCATCTTAAAAACGCAGTGCCGACTGCGCCTAATATCGTTGTCATCTCTCATAGACCAAAGTATCATTGATTCATGCAACGACTTCAAGCCTTCAAATACGAACTGGTGCCAGACGGCCATCAGGAGCGGCAAATGCGCCGCTTCGCTGGCTCGTGCCGGTTCGTATTCAACAAGG
>NZ_ATVC01000019.1 GCF_000420525.1 Aquaspirillum serpens DSM 68 | reverse complement strand
CCTCCTCAGAGCGTATGCGGTATTAGCACACCTTTCGATGCGTTATCCCCCATTACTCGGCACGTTCCGACGCATTACTCACCCGTTCGCCACTCGTCAGCGGACCGAAGCCCCTGTTACCGTTCGACTTGCATGTGTAAAGCATGCCGCCAGCGTTCAATCTGAGCCAGGATCAAACTCTTCAGTTCAATCTCTGTTTAAACTTTTTTTGGTTCCCAAACTTCATTCTTGCGTTTTTTCTTTGTGCAAGCGCTTGATGTCCAAGCGCTTACACCTATCGGTTGTATTCTGTTAAAGATCAATTCAAACAACTTAAACTTGAAAGCTGTCTGCCGCTGCTGTGTTGCAGCGAGGAAGCGAACTATACCCACCTCTCACATACTCGTCAACACCTACAAACTCAAAAAGTTTAGGAATTTAGATAAATCATTGTTATAAAAAATTTTTCTTTTTTACTGTTTGAACAAAAAATATCACTATATGGGTAAACATTGCCTGAGATGGGCGGCTGTTATACTGTTTGCGGGGTTTAATCACTTAAGAAAGCAACACAGCGATGGCGCAATATGTCATGTCCATGCTCCGCGTGAGCAAAGTTGTCCCTCCAAAACGGCAAATCATTAAAGACATTTCTCTTTCTTTCTTCCCCGGTGCCAAGATTGGTTTACTCGGTCTGAACGGTTCGGGTAAATCGACCGTGTTAAAAATCATGGCCGGTGTGGAAAAGGAATATGAAGGCGAGGTGCAACATCTTGCTGGGGTCAAAATTGGTTATCTGCCACAAGAACCAGAATTAGATGCAGAAAAAACGGTCCGTGAAGAAGTTGAATCGGGCATGGGTGATGTCATGGCAGCACAAAAACGCTTAGATGAAGTGTATGCCGCCTACGCTGAACCGGATGCCGACTTTGATGCACTGGCAGAAGAACAGGCTAAATTAGAAGCCATTATTGCCACCGGTGCCGGAGATAACACCAGCCTGCAACTAGAAATTGCAGCCGATGCCCTGCGTTTGCCTGCATGGGATGCCAAAATCGGCCATCTTTCTGGGGGTGAAAAGCGCCGCGTGGCGTTATGCAAATTGCTCTTGTCCAAACCAGACATGTTGCTATTAGATGAACCGACCAACCATTTAGATGCTGAATCGGTTGAATGGTTAGAGCAATTTTTGGTGCGTTTCCCCGGCACTGTGGTTGCCGTAACCCACGATCGTTACTTCTTAGATAATGCGGCAGAGTGGATTTTAGAACTGGATCGTGGCCACGGGATTCCGTGGAAAGGCAACTATTCGAGCTGGCTTGAACAGAAAGAAGCTCGCTTGGCACAAGAGAGCAAATCTGAAGCCGCCCGTATGAAGGCGATGAAACAAGAGCTGGAATGGGTGCGGCAAAACCCCAAAGGGCGTCAGGCAAAATCCAAGGCACGGATTGCCCGCTTCGAGGAATTATCCAGCTTCGAACACCAAAAACGGAATGAAACCCAAGAAATTTTCATCCCTGTTGCCGAGCGTTTAGGCAATGAAGTGATCGAGTTTGAGAATGTTAGCAAAGGCTTTGGTGATCGTTTATTGATCGATAACCTGAGTTTCAAAGTCCCAGCAGGGGCGATTGTTGGCATCATCGGCCCTAACGGTGCCGGTAAATCGACTTTATTCCGTATGTTAAGCGGTCAAGAACAGCCGGATAGTGGCAGTGTCAAAATTGGCCAAACGGTACAAATGGCATTTGTTGATCAAAGTCGTGCCAATTTGGAATCAAATAAAACCGTTTTTGAAGAGGTGTCGGGCGGTTTGGATTTGATTACAGTCGGTAAGTTTGAAATGTCGAGCCGCGCCTATCTGGGTCGTTTTAACTTCAAAGGCGGCGATCAGCAAAAAATCGTTGGCAATTTGTCAGGCGGTGAACGTGGCCGCTTGCATCTGGCGAAAACTTTGCTGAAAGGCGGCAATGTGTTGCTGCTTGACGAGCCCTCCAACGATTTAGACGTTGAAACGCTGCGTGCTTTAGAAGATGCCTTACTAGAGTTTGCTGGCTCGGTGTTGGTGATTTCTCACGACCGTTGGTTCCTCGACCGTATCGCGACCCATATCTTAGCGTGCGAAGGCGAGAGCCAATGGGTGTTCTTTGATGGTAACTATCAAGAATACGAAGCAGACAAGAAAAAACGTTTGGGTGAAGAAGGCGGCGCAAAACCAAAACGGATTCGCTATAAGCCAATCAGTCGTTAAACGCTGGCCAACCCGCTGCCCCACGCAGCGGGTTTTTTATTATTGTGGTACATGCCGCAGGTCGAATAACAATACTTCAGCCGTATGTTCAGCCAACAAATCGAGTCGGGTTTCTTGTTCGATAAATAGCCCATCACCTTCCTGCATCGCGATCCCATTCACTAACAATTCACCCCGCGCCAACTGTAGATAGGCACAGCGACCCGCCACGAAAGTATGTTGCCAAGCAGCACCGGCCTCGAAACGACCGGCATAGAGATAAGCATCTTGCGCTAAGGTGACGTGACGGGGTGCAGGATGTGGTGCAGCAATACAATGTAAACGGTTGTGTAATTCCTCAGCAGAAAAAGCAATCTGTTGGTAAGTCGGTGACAAACCCAGCGTTTGTGGTTGAATCCAAATTTGCAGTAACCGCAAACTGTGTTGTGCTGAAGCATTGTATTCACTGTGACGCACCCCGCTACCGGCCCGCATATATTGCACTTCCCCCGGCACAATCCGTGCACGATGCCCCATACTGTCTTGGTGTTCTAGCTCACCCTCTAACACCCAAGTGATGATTTCCATATCGCGATGACCATGCATCGGAAAGCCACCACCGGGAGCGATTCGGTCGTCATTGATGACCAATAAATCAGAAAAACCCGTAAAACGAGGGTCGAAATAGTGACCAAACGAAAAACTGTGGCGGGCAGATAACCAGCCAAATTCAGCATGGCCACGTTCTTGAGCAGGGCGTAAGGTGAGCATGATATTTCCTCAAAAAAAGTGAACAGCGGTTAAAGTTAACCGCTGTTGATCGAGGAAATATAAAGAGTGAATCGCGAAAATGTTAGCGAAAAGAGTTGCTGATCTTATTCAGAGAAATTGAACTTAGGCGGTTTTTACCAGCGACTTCCGCACCAATTTGCCGTCACTGTTACGCAACCCGGGCAAACATTGTTGGGCAATGGTTTGTCCACTACGACCACAACAACGTTCATATTGTGCGGCATCGTAACGTGCATCAAGTTCAGCAGATACAAGCGCAGAAGCGGTGTCACCGGTCAGGGTTTGATGTAAGGCAAGAGCGGCATCTAACAGCTGTTGTTGCTGTTGAATAACCGGCAGTTTCTGTTGTTTGCTGATATGCGCTAAACAATCCCACAGGGCTTCAATGCCTCGCCACACGGCCACTGCTGCGATGACTTTGACGGCCAATTCTCCTTCAGCAGTCGGCAATTCTTTCAACCAAGCATGGGCCAAACTCGGCTGGGCTTGCAACAGCTTGACCAGCTGCATCACGGCTTCTGGTAAAACCACGGCATTTTGGGTCTGCACAACCAGCTCACTATTGCGCTGTTGTACTTTTTGCAGTTCGCTTTGCGCCCATTCTAAATCACAACGATAGCGTTCATGTTCAGGCTCTAAGGCTTCCCACTGTTCACGCAGTTGGCGCAGTTCTTCTTGTGCTCGTTGTTTATCGGTTTCAGCCTCTTGTAGGCGCTGTTGTATCTGTTCCAACTCGCTTAAAACAACCAGATTCGATGCCACGGGTGCAACAAGCGGCAATGCTTCGGATGGAACGGTTATTACCGCAGAGGCTGCAATCTCGGCCACCAAGGCACGGATTTGTGGGTGGTGCTGTAGTAGCAACACTAGATCATAAGGATAAAACGCCTCGACTGCCCCTGATACCATTGGCTGTTCTTTTGCAAGGATATCGGTGAGTTGCTCCAACCGTTTTTTGTGCTTTTTATTCATCTCGAATTTCCCATGTGGATGTAACGTTGCAGCCGTCGCTGTCGTGCTAACACGCCATTGACTCGCAGACTATCGCTGCAAATAAAACGATACAAGCATACTGCCAGCGCTTCCCTTGCACAAAATTTTCTGGCTCACCGACTTTGACCTAACACACAGTCGGTGCTTTGTTGTGCATCTGGGTTGATACAGAGCTGATAGCGATGCAGTAAATCGGTACGAGAAATCACCTCAAGCGGCACATGTTGATTCGCAACAATGAATTGTGCGCCAGCCTGTGGCCAGTCATCGAGGGGCCG
This sequence comes from Aquaspirillum serpens DSM 68, assembly GCF_000420525.1. GTDB lineage: Bacteria > Pseudomonadota > Gammaproteobacteria > Burkholderiales > Aquaspirillaceae > Aquaspirillum > Aquaspirillum serpens. The sequence continues at coordinate 33,329 of NZ_ATVC01000019.1, read as the reverse complement.
CCCATCTGCATGGTAAAGACAACCCAACAACAGAGGCAAATCACGATCATCGACGGCGGCTAAAGTCTGTCCAAAGCCAAGATAGAGCGCCCCTTCATCGACCCACCACGCATGGTCTATGCCACATGACAAGTCAAACTGAGGGCGGGCTTGCCATGTTGCCGCTTGCCAGCTGACGACACATGGTGCAGTCGCATACTGATAAAACACCCGCTGCGGCCCATTTTGTACAAAGCAGGCGCCACGCTCATCCACACCCACGTTTCGGTGCATAAACTCACTTAACCCGGCATGGCTCACGCGGCTGTCTAATATCAACCAATCCCCACGTCCATCCAGTTTTAGCCAACCATATACATCGGGCACATTCGGCCATTTTGCCAACGCCGCCAACACCATCTCATCCACGGCTCACCTCGCTGTCTATGGCTCAATCAGCCTGTAATACTTCAAAATCGTGGGTAATTTCTGCTGTTTTACCCAACATAATCGAAGCAGAACAGTATTTTTCAGCTGACAGACGAATCGCCCGTTCAACCACCTCGGGTTTTAAATCTCGCCCCACAACGACGAAGTGCAAATGAATCCGTGTAAACACTTTAGGATCGGTCTCGGCACGCTCGGCCTCCACTTCAACTTTGACATCACGCACATCTTGCCGTGATTTTTTCAAAATACTGATTACATCATAGCTGGTACAACCCGCAGTGCCGGCCAACAATAGCTCCATCGGTCGCGGGCCCAGATTACGCCCCCCGCCTTCAGGCGCACCGTCCATCACTACGGCATGACCGCTGCCGGTTTCTGCCATAAAACACACACCATCAATCCATTTCAACGTTGTTTTCATATCACTCTCTTTTAATGGGGCTCGTTCAATTCGCCTTGCTCGGCCAGCTCGCGGATGATTCGAATGCTCTCAATGTCCATTTGCTGATAGGCTTTTTTGACATACGAGGCATAGTGCTTTTCCTCGGGAGATTGTTCAGGGAGAGGGGTCTGATAGACAAAACGGACACACATCACACCAGCTTGAGGCTCTTCAATCACCATCGACACTTTGCCACCAGCATGTTGCTCATTCGCCTCGGTGTGGTAGTGGACAGCCTGTTGTGGCAGAAATTCAATACGATCACGTACCGACATTTGGCCAAAGTGAATCTCTCGCAGCAGCCAATTTTCGCCTTGTTCTACAATCGTGCAATCGTCGGCAGCTTCAATAAACTCAAGGGGCGAATACGCGCGGCGCCGTAGGCCTCGCCACAATTGGGCACGAGACAACGGCGGGACAGGATGATTTGGATCGTTAACAACCACAATATGTTCAAAATACATGCAAACACTCTCAGCTAGTGGGCACACAGGGCTCGTTAGAGGATGGCCATCATACCGCGAGCCTGTGCGCCATGTACTGGCCGATTAGTACAGTTTTAACAACGTCGATTTCAATTCTGTGTATTTTTCCAAGGCATGTAGCGATTTATCACGGCCATTACCCGATTGTTTATAACCACCGAAGGGGAGATTCTGGTCACCACCTTCATCATAACAATTGATCCATACCGTACCCGCACGCAAACGACGACTGAGGCGGTGGGCACGGCTGACATCACGCGTCCACAACGCCGCCGCTAAACCATATTCTGTATCGTTGGCAATTTCGACTGCATGATCTTCGTTATCAAAAGGGATCACCGCACACACTGGGCCGAACACTTCTTCCTGTGCTAATACGCTGTCTGGTTGGCAATAAAACGCTGTTGGCGCAATAAAGTACCCTGTTTCAGTATCAACTGCCTCGCCGCCAAACAACAAACGGTCTTGTTGCTTACCAATTTCGATATAACGCAACACGCGCTGATATTGGATGTCATCGACAATCGCCCCCATCCGTGTTTTCGGATGTAAGGGGTCGGCTGGTTGATAACGTGCCGCCGCCGCTGCAAATTCAGCTTGGAAAGCCTCAAACACCTCTCGCTGCACCAACACACGCGAGCCTGCCGAACACATCTCGCCTTGGTTAAAGAAAATCCCACCTGCTGCCGCACGCGCCGCCGCTTTCAAATCGGGGCAATCGGCAAACACAATGTTCGGCGACTTACCGCCCAATTCTAGCCACGCCCGCTTGAGATTCGATTGTGCAGCATAGGCCATGATTTTTTTGCCCACCGCTGTCGAACCCGTGAAAGCCACACAATCAATATCCATGTGTTCAGCAAGTTGTTGCCCGACATCACCGGCCCCCGGCAATACATTAAATACACCAGCAGGAATGCCTGCTTGTTGTGCCAAAGCCCCCAAACGAATGGCGGTCAGTGGTGATTTTTCCGAAGGTTTTAATAACACTGAATTACCGGCTGCCAACGCCGGAGCAAATTTCCAACTGGCCATCAATAACGGGAAATTCCACGGCACAATCGCTGCCACCACCCCCACCGGCTCACGACTCACAGTGCCATGTAAATTCGGTGCCAGCGGCGCCAGTTCGCCACCAACTTTATCAATCGCCTCAGCAAACCATTGCACCGCATAGGCAGTACCTGCCACATCAACAGCCAAAGCATCAGAAATGGGTTTACCTGTATCTAAACATTCCAGTAAGGCTAAATGTTCAGCATCAGCACGAATTGCCTCGGCAAACGCCAATAACCGCGCCTTGCGCTCTGCCGGCGCCAGCCCTGCCCACACGCCTTGCTCAAAAGCCCTCCGTGCCGCTTTGACAGCGACATTCACTTCATCTTGACCACACGCGGAGACTGTCGCCAAGGGTTGACGCGTAGCGGGATTCACCGTCACAAAAGACGCTGTGGTCGTAATATATTCACCATCAATAAAAGCACGCGACTCGGGGACAATAGCACTGGCGCGTTGTTGCCAATCGGCATGAGACAAGGAAGACATCAAACAGCACTCCTCAAAAAGAAACTTAGAAATTAGCGGGGGTATTGGCGCTGATAATCTCGGCCTCATCCGCACCTATATACCTATATTACGAAAACGATGGGGCAGGGTACTGGGGAAGTAATAGCCATCACCACTGTGTAACACATGTACCTGACCATCAATGGTTAATTCAATGGTGCCACGCACCACAAAACCACATTCTTCACCCTCATCATGCCGAATAGACTCGGGACCCGTATCAGCACCGGGAGCATACAGCTCACGCAACATTCGCATTTGTCGGTCGGCAATGCCCACCCCAAGCAACAACAAACGCAGCCCATTTTGACCCAAATCGGGTTGTTGGTGCGGACGATAGATATAGCGTGGTAAGGCTTGCACCGGCTCATCAAAGGTGAAGAACTCACCTAAGGTCATCGGGATTCCCTCTAATAGTTTTTTAAGGGAACTTACCGATGGACTGACCCGATTTTGTTCAATCAGGGAAATGGTGGAATTGGTCACACCTGCCTTTTTCGCCAATTCTCGTTGCGACAAGCCATAACGCTCTCGCACCATTTTGAGGCGCATTCCGATGTCCATTGGGGTCTTCACTCCAAATGTCGATAATAATTGACGCCTGTTATCCGCTTTTTCAGCAAGGCGTCACACCGCTTTGCCATCTATTTCTCTTATTAACCGGCTATATCTTTGTCACAGTGCGCTTTTTTGTTGCCATGCAGCATCATTTTGGCGCATACCACGTTAAGATCTACCATGTCAGTAAAAATTCTTTGTTAGCTCTTGTCAATTATTTTTAACGTGGCTAGACTGAATTTTACTCACTGGTTGTCTAAGGAGATGCATCATGCTTATCGGTATTCCCAAAGAGGTCAAAAACTCCCAAAGAGGTCAAAAACCACGAATACCGCGTTGGCCTCACCCCAGCAGCAGTTAAAGAGTTAGTGAAACAAGGTCATGACGTAGTAGTCGAGCGTCATGCGGGTGCAGCCATTGGTTTTGCCGACAGCCACTACATTGCCGCCGGTGCGCGCATTGCTGAAGATGCGGCGGCAGTGTTTGCTGAAGCAGAGTTGATTGTCAAAGTGAAAGAACCCCAACCAGAGGAATGTGCTCGCTTACGGCGTGGACAGATTTTATTTACCTATCTGCATTTAGCACCAAACCCTGATTTGACGCAGGCGTTGGTCGATTCGGGCTGTGTCGCCCTTGCTTACGAAACAGTGACTGATCAGCGCGGTGGCCTGCCGTTATTGGCACCGATGTCGGAAATTGCTGGCCGGATGGCGATTCAAGCCGGTGCCCATTGTTTAGAACTTAGCCAAGGCGGTGCAGGCGTATTGCTGTCTGGTGTACCCGGTGTGATGCCAGCACGCGTATTAGTTTTGGGTGGCGGCGTAGTCGGGGTTAATGCGGCAAAGATGGCAATGGGCCTAGGCGCACGTGTGACGTTGTTAGACATGTCACTGCCACGTTTGCGCGAACTCGATCAGTTATTTGGCCCACATCTCGCAACACGTTATGCAACCCAAGATGCCATCGAAGATGAATTAGTCCGCGCTGACTTGGTGATTGGTGCCGTGCTGATTCCCGGCAGTGCCGCACCGAAGCTGCTTACCCGTCCGATGCTGAAATTGATGAAAGCGGGCTCGGTGTTGGTGGATGTTGCTATCGATCAAGGCGGTTGCTTTGAAACCTCGCATCCCACCACCCACCAAAACCCCACCTTTGTGGTTGATAACGTGGTGCATTACTGCGTCGCCAATATGCCGGGGGCCGTTGCACGCACCTCGACCCAAGCCTTGTCTCATGCCACGTTGCCGTTTGTGTTGGCCTTAGCCAATCAGGGTTGGAAAGGCGCATTACAACATGATGCCCACCTGCGTGCTGGGCTGAATGTGTGCTTGGGGAAAGTGAATTACCACGCAGTCGCACAAGCCCATGGTTATCCCCATGTGCCGGCAGAAACGGTGCTTGCTTAATGTTGATCCGGCGTCCCTAACGGACGCCATTTTTTTGTGAGTCCATTGCAATGTCAAAATCCTCTTCTCGCTTACCTCGGGTGGTGATCCCATGTTGCCGGTGGTGGCTCAAGGAAAGCCAGTTCTTTCACCTTGTGGGAGAGAAATACATCCAAGCTGTACGCGGAGGCGTCGGCGCCCAACCGTTGTTGTTACCTGCGCTAGGAGAAGACAACGAGCTTGAGGCAATTTTAGAACTCGCCGACGGCATTCTCTTTACCGGCAGCCCATCCAATATCGAACCCCATCACTATGGTGCCGAGCCCGTCGCCAATGACTTTAACGACAGCGCCCGTGATGCCACGACCTTGCCTTTGCTGCGCGCCGCTATTGCCGCTGGTGTGCCCATTCTCGGGATTTGCCGTGGCTTTCAAGAAATGAACGTCGCTTTGGGTGGCACGCTGTATCAGAAAGTGCATGAGCAACCGAATATGCTCGACCACCGCGAACAAGGCGAGGACAAAGCGCAGCAATATGGCTTTGCTCACAGCATTCGCTTTGAAAGCGACAGTATTTTGGGCGCTTGGTATGGCGCAGATGAAGCAGAGGTGAATTCTCTACATGGCCAAGGTGTACGCGAATTATTGGCACCCAGTTTAGTCGCTGAAGCACGCGCCCCCGATGGCCTGATTGAAGCCTTCCGCGTCCGCGATGCCAAAAACTTTGCCATGGCGGTGCAATGGCATCCCGAATGGCAATATCAAGACAACCGTTTATCACAAACCCTGTTCAGCGCCTTTGCCCGCGCCTGTCAACAGCGGCAACAAAGCCGACACTCTTAAGGAGACACCATGACAGTATTAAGTGAATGGCTGCGAGAGAATCGCATTACCGAAGTCGAATGTGTCATCCCTGATTTCACCGGTATCGCCCGTGGCAAAATTGTGCCACGGGAAAAGTTTAGCGAAGACGAAGGGATGCGCCTGCCAGAAGTGGTGTTGGTGCAAACCGTAACAGGTGAATATGCCCAAAACATCACCCCCGCCACCGACCCAGATATGGTGCTGATCCCCGACCCGAACACCATTCGGCTGGTACCGTGGGCAAAAGACCCCGTGGCACAGGTGATTCACGATTGTTATAAGTTCGACGGCACGCCGGTTGATTTATCGCCACGCTATGTGTTGCGCCGTGTCTTAAAGTTGTATGAGGAACGCGGTTGGGAGCCAATTATTGCGCCTGAGATGGAATTTTACATTGTCGATGTCAACCGCGATCCCGATGTCCCGTTGCAACCGCCAATTGGCCGCACCGGTCGTCCTGAAACCGGCCGCGCTGCCTATTCGATTGATGCCGTCAATGAATTCGATCCCTTATTCGAAGACATTTACGACTATTGCGAAGCGCAAAACCTTGCTATTGACACCCTGATTCATGAAGTCGGTGCCTGCCAGATGGAAATTAACTTCCTGCATGGCAATCCGCTTGAGTTGGCCGACCAAGTGTTCTTGTTCAAGCGCACGGTGCGTGAGGCAGCGATTCGTCACAATATGTATGCCACGTTTATGGCCAAGCCGATGGAAAACGAACCCGGCTCTGCCATGCACTTGCACATGAGCGTGGTCGATAAACAAACTGGCCAAAATGTCTTTTCTAATGCTGATGGCAGCCCAAGTGAGGTGTTTCTGCATGCCATCGGTGGTATGCAAAAATACTTCCCTGAAGTGATCGCTTTCTTTGCGCCGTTTGTGAACAGCTATCGCCGGCTGGTGCGTTACACCGCCGCACCGATCAATGTGCAATGGGGCTATGACAACCGCACCTGCGGCATCCGCGTCCCCCATTCCAGCCCAGCCGCCCGCCGCATTGAAAACCGCCTGCCTGGGGTGGACTGCAACCCTTACCTCGCCATTGCCGTTACCCTCGCCGCCGCTTGGCTAGGGATTATGGAAAAACAACAACCCTCGGCCCCGTTAGAAGGCGATGCCTATGGCTTCCCGTTTGCCTTCCCACGCGGTTTGGATGATGCCATCCCCGTGTTGCGTGGTTGCAAACCGATGGCCGACGTCTTGGGCGAGCGTTTTGTCAACGCCTTCTGCGCGGTGAAAGAGGAAGAATACATCGAATATGCACGGGTAATTAGCCCGTGGGAACGTCGTCATTTATTGCTGCATGTTTAAGCCGGTGCCACGACACCGCCAACCACTGCAATGATATTTCGTAAGGAATCAAAATTATGAGCACAACACACACCACCCGCGAATGGCAAGCTATGGATGCCGCCCACCACTTACACCCCTTCTCGGATATGGATGGCCTCAATCGCCACGGTAGCCGCGTGATTGTGAAAGGTGAAGGGGTCTATCTGTGGGATTCGGAAGGCAATAAGCTGTTTGATGGGATGTCGGGGCTGTGGTGCGTCAACGTCGGTTATGGCCGCAAAGAATTAGCAGACGCCGCCTATCGCCAAATGCAGGAACTACCGTTCTACAACACTTTCTTTAAAACCACCCACCCACCAGTGGTCGAGCTGTCACAGCTGTTATCCGAAGTCGCCCCCGAGGGATTTAACCACGTTTTCTATACCAACTCGGGTTCCGAAGGCAACGACACCGTCATTCGTATGGTGCGCCATTACTGGGCCAGCCTTGGACAGCCAAACAAAAAAACCATCATTTCTCGTATCAATGGCTATCACGGCTCTACCATCGGTGGTGCGTCGCTCGGCGGCATGGATTATATGCACCAGCAAGGCGATTTGCCGATTCCGGGGATCGTACACATTGAACAACCGTATTGGTATGCCAACGGTGGCGACCTCTCGCCAGAAGAATATGGCCTGAAAGCAGCGCGGGAATTAGAGAAGAAAATTCTTGAACTGGGCGTGGAAAATGTGGCGGCGTTTATCGGTGAACCGGTGCAAGGTGCCGGCGGCATCATCATCCCACCGACCACCTATTGGCCAGAAATCCAGCGCATTTGTGATCAATACGGTATTTTATTGATTGCTGATGAAGTAATTTGTGGATTCGGGCGTACCGGCCACTGGTTTGGTTCGCAATATTACGGCATCAAACCTCACCTGATGACGATTGCTAAAGGCTTGTCCTCTGGCTATTTGCCGATTGGTGGCGTGTTGGTGCATGACGAGGTGGCAAAAGTATTAAAGCAAGGTGATTTCAACCACGGCTTTACCTACTCTGGCCATCCCGTCGCCGCAGCGGTCGCAGCGGAAAACATTCGCATTCTGCAACGAGAAAATATTATCGAGCGTATGAATAGCGATGTTGTGCCATATGCGCATCAACTGTGGCATGACGCCTTCGATCACCATCCATTGGTAGATGATGTACGGACGCTTGGCTTCTTTTTTGCTTTGACACTGGTTGAAGACAAGAGCACACGCAAGCGCTTTGCCAATGGCGGTGAGTTAGCATTACGTTGCCGTGATATTTGTTTCCGCAATAATTTAGTCATGCGCGCCACCGGAGACAGTATGATTTCAGCCCCGCCGCTGGTGATGACCCGCAGCGAGGCCGAAGAATTTGTTTCTTTGGCGAAAAAGTGTATTGATGAATTCGCCCGTGAGTTAGGGCGGTTGTAAAATCCCCCGCCCCGGCACCTTGCCGGTGCTGACCGGCCATCATTGGGATGGCCGGCGGCTTAATAGAGGAGTTGTACCGATGCGCGTCTTTACCGGAAAACTGGTTGCCTTAGCTGTGATTGCCGCGTTTGCCACGCCGATGGCACAGGCTGAAAGCAAGGTGTTGATTGAATTGAATATCTATAACTGGTCGGATTACATCGGGCCCAATACGATCAAAGACTTCGAAAAAGAGACAGGCATCAAGGTGCGCTATGATGTGTACGACTCTAACGAGGTGTTGCAGGCAAAAATCCTGACCGGTCGTTCTGGCTACGATATTGTGGTGCCCACCAATGCCTTTTTGGCCAAACAAATCCAAGCCGGTGTCTATCAACCTTTAGACAAGAGCAAAATCAGCAACTACGGCAACCTCGACCCTGCCATCATGCAACAGATGGACAAGTTTGATGCCGGCAATAAGTTTGCTGTGCCTTATTTCTACGGTATCAACACACTGGGTATCAATGTTGCCAAGGTAAAAGCCGCATTAGGCAACGAACCGATGCCAGCCAATGAATGGGACTTACTGTTTAACGAAAAATACAGCAGCAAACTGAAGTCCTGCGGTATTTCGGTATTAGACAGCCCTGCCGAAGCCTTGCCGATCGCCCTGCATTATCTGGGTAAAAACCCCAACACCACCGACGAAGCCGATTGGCGTGCGGCAGCTGACTTGTATAAAAAAGTTCGGCCTAACATCACTCGCTTTAGCTCGTCTGGCTATATCAACGAATTTGCAAATGGTTCGCTGTGTGTGTCCTTGGGCTATGGAGGTGACTTAAACATCGCCCGTACCCGCGCTGCCGAAGCCAAACGCAAAATTGAACTGCAGGTCTTGGCACCGAAAACCGGTGTGATGTTGTGGATGGATAGCATGGTGATTCCAAAAGACGCGAAAAACGTCGAGAACGCCCACCTGTTCATCAACTACATTTTGCGGCCTAAAGTCCATGCTGATGCGGCCAACACCGTTCATTACGCTGTACCAAACAAACCGGCACAAGCGCTGGTGAGTGAAGCCGACCGCAAAAACCCCTCGATCTACCTGAGCCCTGAAGTACAAAAAGCCAGCTTTGTGCAGCTGCCTTTGGATTCCAAAATCCAACGCCTTCAGACCCGCTTATGGACGGAAATCAAAACTCGTAAATAAGTGCTGAGCTGTGCTGGCCTAGTCAACAGCAGCTCGTTTTTTGTCTATGAACTTGGTACGGGCAGACGCCCGTACCCCTGTGGATTGTGATGCTGATGGAATCTTCTGTGAGCGCAGCCAACGCGGCCAAATCGGGCCAGCCTTACCTGCAAATTGTCGATGTGGTCAAAAAATTTGGTGATAACACCGTGGTTGACCACGTCAATCTGACAATCAATAAAAACGATATTTTTGCCCTGCTCGGTAGTTCAGGCTCGGGGAAATCCACACTATTACGGATGTTGGCAGGGATGGAAACCCCAACATCGGGTCGTATTATTCTTGATGGTCAAGATATTACACAGCTGCCGCCTTATGAACGTCCAATCAATATGATGTTCCAAAGCTATGCGCTGTTTCCTCACATGACTGTCGCACAAAACATTGCCTTTGGTTTGAAACAAGATCGATTACCGAAGGCTGAGATTGATGCCCGAGTCGAAAAAATGCTCGATTTGGTGCAGATGAAAAAATACGCGGGTCGCAAACCCTATCAGCTCTCTGGTGGCCAACAACAGCGGGTGGCGTTAGCACGTTCCTTAGCCAAGCGTCCCAAACTGTTATTGTTGGATGAACCGTTAGGGGCGTTGGATAAAAAACTGCGGCAACAAACCCAACTTGAGCTGGTCAATCTGATTGAGCAAGTCGGGGTCACCTGCATCATGGTGACCCACGATCAAGAAGAAGCGATGACGATGGCAGGCCGCATTGCGATCATGAGCGAAGGCCAACTCTTACAAGTCGCCACGCCAAACGAAATCTACGAGTATCCAAATTGTCGCTTCACCGCTGAGTTTATTGGTGAAACCAATATCTTTGAAGGTCATTTAGCGGTTGATGAACCTGATTTCGTCGAGATTGCCAGCCCCGATCTTCCCACCCCGATTTTCGTTGCCCACGGCATTACCGGCGCACTGGGGATGCAGCTTTGGTATTCCTTACGCCCAGAACGCGTTTATCTATCTCGTGAACAACCCACAGAAGTCCGTAATCAAGCCAGCGGTGTCGTACACGATATTGCCTATCTGGGTGGTTTTTCGATTTACCACATCAAATTAGCCAGCGGCAAAATTATCAAAGCCAGTGTGCCCGCCACACAATGGCGCGATGAACCTGCTCCAACTTGGGAAGAGCCTGTCTTTATCAGTTGGGGTGATAACGATGGGGTGGTGCTCACACAATGAAACGCTTCTTTCCCTCGGGCCAAACGCTGCTCACTGCCATTCCTTATGGTTGGCTGCTGCTATTTTTCCTCGTGCCGTTTTTATTCGTGCTACAGATCAGTTTTTCAGAGGTGGAAATCGCCAGTCCACCGTATCGGCCTCTTGTAGAGTTTGCCGATAATCTGATCAATATCTCGCTCAATATCGGTAATTTTACCTTTATTGCCGAAGATAGCCTGTATGCCGACGCCTATCTAAGCTCGCTCAAGGTTGCCATCACCACCACGGTACTCTGCTTGTTATTGGGCTACCCGATGGCGTATGCCATTGCCCGAGCTGAGGAATCGCGCCGCAACACCTTGCTGATGTTGGTGATGTTGCCATTTTGGACCTCTTTTTTGGTACGGGTGTATGCGTGGATGGGGTTGTTGAACAATGAAGGTTTGATTAACCAATTGCTTCTCAACTTTGGTTTTATCCAAGAACCGTTACAGTTGATGCACACGGCTTTCTCGGTGCAAATCGTGATGGTTTACACCTATCTACCATTTATGATTTTGCCGTTGTATGCCAACTTGGTGAAATTGGATGGGCGTTTACTCGAAGCTGCGTCAGACCTAGGTTGTAAACCGTGGGAAGCCTTTTTGAAAGTCACCTTACCTCTGTCCAAGAACGGCATTATTGCTGGCTCGATGTTGGTGTTTATCCCTGCGGTGGGTGAGTTTGTGATTCCCGAATTAGTGGGCACACCCGAAGCCTTGATGATCGGTAAAGTGTTGTGGATGGAGTTCTTCGACAACAATAACTGGCCAATGGCAGCGGCTGTTACAACCATCATGTTGGCATTGTTGGTGTTGCCGATTGTCTTCCTCCATCGCCGTGAAGAACGGATGTTGGCACAAGCCGCCGCACGTCACTAGGAACCAATCATCATGAGTCAAAAAATATCTTGGTTCGGCAAAACCTCTCTCGGCATCGGTTTCTTTTTTCTGTATGCGCCGATTGTGATTTTGATGATCTACTCGTTCAACGCCTCCAAACTGGTCACCGTTTGGGGTGGTTTTTCCACCCACTGGTATGGCGAGTTGTTCCGCGATGAAGCCGTGATGTCAGCACTGGGTTTGAGCCTCAAAGTGGCGTTGCTATCTAGTGTCATGGCTGTGGCACTAGGCACGATTGCGGGTATGGTATTAGCACGTTTCGGCCGTTTTCGCGGTAAAAGCCTGTTTGCTGGCATGATTACAGCACCGATGGTGATGCCTGAAGTGATTACCGGTTTGTCGATGTTATTGCTGTTTGTACAAATGCAGCAGTGGTTTGGCTTTCCGGAAGAACGCGGTGTCCTCACCATCTGGGTCGGCCATGTCACCTTGTGTATGGCGTATGTCACGGTGGTGATTCGCTCACGGTTGGTGGAAATGGATCGCTCGGTTGAAGAAGCGGCGATGGACTTGGGGGCGCGTCCGATGAAGGTGTTTTTCGTCATCACGCTGCCTTTGATTGCGCCAGCATTAGCATCGGGCTTTCTATTGGCGTTTACTCTGTCGTTAGATGATTTGGTGATTACCGCCTTCTTGTCTGGCCCCGGCTCGACCACCTTGCCACAGTTGATTTTCTCGCGGGTACGACTCGGCTTAAACCCCGAAATCAACGCCTTGGCAACCATCACCGTGTTAGTGGTTGGGACATTGGTGATTGTCGCCAATCGTGTCATGGCACGCGCCGAGAAAAAACGGCGGTTACTCGCCGCCTAAGGCGCTGACGCTAACAAGGGAGGCGAAAGCCTCCCTGTGGTCTTTCTCAGGTAGGTTTATGCACAATACGCCCCGCTTGTTCGCTCACCAAGAGCACACCGCCTCATGGTATGCCACCAGTTCCGGCCCCACGCCGCACTATCCCACGCTACAAAACTCAGTCCAAGCCGATGTCTGTGTGATCGGTGCCGGATATACTGGGCTGAGTGCTGCCCTTGAATTAGCTAAGCGCGGGTTTTCGGTGGTGATTTTGGAAGGGGCTCGAGTCGGGTGGGGGGCTTCTGGGCGTAATGGCGGCCAAGTGTTGAATGATGTCGCTTGTGGTATGGAAACCATTGCACAACAACTGGGTCGTGAACAAGCACGCCGCGTGTGGCAGATGAGCTTGGAGGCGGTGGAACTGGTGAAAGAACGTGTGGAGGCCTATCACATCGACTGTCACCTACAGTGGGGTTATGTTCATGCCGCACTGAAAATGCGCCAGATGGATGCCCTGCGACAGTGGCAACAACAGGCCGCCGATCACTACGACTACCATGACTTTAATATCCTCGAAGGGCGCTATGAGCTAGACCCCTATCTGCGCTCATCACGCTACATCGGCGGCTTATACGATCCCAACAGCGGCCATCTCCACCCTTTGCGCTATGCCCTCGGTCTGGCACAAGCGGCCAGCCATAGCGGTGTACAGATTTACGAACACAGTCCGGTGCAAGCAATTAAAGCAGGGCCCCCAGCTGTATTAAACACACCACAAGGCCAAGTCCAAGCTAACTATGTGGTGTTAGCAGGCAATACCTACCTCGGCGAGCTGGCGCCAGCACTCGACCGGCGCATTATGCCGGTGGGTACCTATATTATTGCGACGGAACCCTTGGGTGAGTCGCTTGCACGCAGTTTGCTACCGCAAAATAGCGCAGTGTGCGACACCAATTTCGTCTTGGACTATTTCCGTCTATCGCATGATTGGCGTTTGTTATTTGGGGGTCGGGTCAGTTATTCCGGTATGTCGCCGCTCAACCTGAAACAATCGATGCGACAAGATATGTTAAAAGTTTTCCCAAAGCTGGCGGCGAGTAAAGTTGAGTTTGGTTGGGGTGGTTTTGTTGATATCACCATGAACCGCGCCCCTGATTTTGGCCGCTTGTTACCGCATGTGTTTTATGCACAGGGTTTCTCAGGGCATGGTGTTGCTTTAACAGGACTGGCCGGTCTATTGATGGCAGAAGCCATCAGTGGCCAAGCCAGTCGCTTCGATGTGTTTAGCCGCTTAAAACATCGTCCCTTTCCCGGCGGCCCGCGCTTCCGTACCCCAGCTTTAGTCCTTGCGATGCTGTGGTACCGACTGCGAGATCTACTCTAAGACCCTCTCGGCACGCAGATATTCCGAACCGGACAACCAACGCGCAGCAGCAAATCCGGCAATCAAACGAATTTTCTCCACCTCTAGCCGCCAAAAACCAAAATCACCCAACTGCAAATAATCTGCCATGTGCGGCAAAGCATGTAAAAAATGCTGCTGCTCAGCTTCAGTCAAATTGACAGGAGACATCCGCCCCATCAACGTTAAACGGGCGACTTGCTCGGCAGAGTGTTCAGATTTTTGTTCACTGATTAACACGCTTGCACGCGGATCTGCACGTAAGTTTTGGCAATGTTCAGCCAAGCCACTTAACAACATCACCGGACGACCTTGCAGATCGGCCACATACGCCACAGAACTGGCAAACGGATGTCCTTCCCATTTCTGAGAGAGTGTGGCCAAACTGGCATGATGATGGTTGGCAACCAGTGTTCGCGCCGCTTGCATCGCACTTTCATGACTCGACATGATGATTTTCCTTAAATTGCAACAGAAATAGCATCGCAATCTTATGCAGCAAAAGCTAGTATTATCGCCTTTCTGTTTGGCTGATATTTAAAGCAAGGATCTCAACATGATTAAAGTAGGGATTGTAGGTGGTACAGGCTATACCGGCGTAGAGCTGCTTCGTTTATTGGCAACCCATCCTGAAGTGGAACTGACCGCGATTACCTCGCGCAAAGAGGCTGGGATGCCAGTGGCAGAGATGTTTCCTAGCTTGCGTGGGCGGGTGAATCTTGCTTTCTCGACACCTGATGAAGCCAAACTAGAACAATGTGATGTGGTGTTTTTCGCCACGCCGCATGGTGTGGCCATGGCAGAGGCACCTCGTTTGTTAGCCGCAGGGGTCAAGTTGATCGACTTGGCGGCAGATTTCCGCCTGCGTGATGCCGGTAAATTCCAACAGTGGTACAAAATGGAACATAGCTGCCAAGATGTGTTGGCAGAGTCAGTTTATGGTTTACCCGAAGTCAATCGGGCAGCCATTCAACAAACCCGCGTGGTCGGCAACCCCGGTTGTTATCCAACTGCCGTTCAGTTGGGTTTCCTACCGCTGTTAGAAGCCGATGCCATTGACCGCACCAGCCTGATTGCTGACTGTAAATCGGGTGTCTCTGGTGCTGGCCGGAAAGCCGAAGTGGGTGCTTTATTTGCCGAAGCCGGTGACACCTTCAAAGCCTATGGCGTAGCAGGTCATCGCCATTTGCCAGAAATTAAACAAGGGTTGGCTGCAATCGCAGGTACACCAGTGGGCTTAACCTTTGTGCCACACCTGACCCCAATGATTCGCGGTATCCATGCCACGTTGTATGCGCGGTTAACCAAAGAGGTCGATTTACAAGCCTTGTATGAAAACCGCTATGCCAATGAACATTTTGTCGATGTGATGCCAGCCGGCAGCCATCCAGAAACCCGTTCTGTCCGTGGTGCCAATACCTGCCGTATCTCGGTGCATCGTCCACAAGGTGGCGACACGGTGGTGATTTTGTCGGTTATCGACAACTTGGTTAAAGGCGCGGCGGGACAAGCGGTACAAAATATGAACCTATTATTTGGCTTCGCTGAACAAACAGGGATCGACCACGTCCCCTTGCTGCCTTAAAAACCCCACTGGTGGCATGATTGATTTTGCAACAGGTGGCCGCCATAATCCAAAGAGCCCGTTTTTAAGGAGATTGATCTATGAATGCCCCTGCCATGCCACTGGTGTTTACCGACAGCGCATGTAACAAAGTCAAAGAATTGATTGCTGAAGAAGGCAATCCCGACCTGAAACTGCGCGTTTTCGTCACAGGTGGCGGTTGCTCTGGGTTCCAGTATGGTTTTACCTTCGATGAAATTGCGAATGAAGACGATAGCCTAGTTGAAAAAGAAGGGGTGACTTTGTTAATTGACCCCATGAGCTATCAATACCTCATTGGCGCAGAAATCGACTATCAGGAAAGCCTTGAGGGTTCACAATTTGTGATTAAAAACCCGAACGCCGTGTCTACCTGTGGTTGCGGTTCTTCTTTCTCGGTTTAAGCCCCACTGATTAAGGCTGCCGCCGGTCAAGCCCAAGCAGCACACTGCTTGGGCTTTTTGCTATTTGTCTCATAGAGAGGTTCATCATGTCTGCCGGCAAACCTTTATTTCCGCCTTTGCCCAATCTCCCGCCGATGAATTTTGCCCGTGAATTTGAATTCACCGAGCAAGATTTCGAGCGTATCCGCAACTTTATTCATCGCAAGGCAGGAATTGCCCTCAATCCGACAAAAAAAGATATGGTATATGGTCGTCTCGTGCGCCGTGTCCGTGAATTAAAGCTGGCCAATTTTGCGGCCTATGTCAATTTTCTAGAATCCCCTGCTGGACGCGACGAACTAGAAGCCTTTGTTAACGCCCTCACCACCAACCTAACCTTCTTCTTCCGTGAAGAACATCACTTTCCGCTGTTAGCCGATCACGTTAAAAATCTCAGTGGCGAAATCAACGTGTGGTGCGCTGCGGCATCCACTGGAGAAGAACCCTACTCCATCGCAATCACCCTACTCGAGGCCACTGGTGGCCGCAGCAATATCCAAGTGTTTGCTTCTGACTTAGATACGCATGTGCTGAAAGTAGCGGCAGATGGCTACTATGCAGCAGATAAAGTGAATAAAGTTCCAGCTGCTTTCAGCTGCTTTGCAACAAAAATACTTTGAAAAACAAGCCGATGGTCGTTATCGGGTGAAGCCGGTTTTACGGAATATGATTACATTCCGGCAAATCAATTTGGTGGAAAATAATTGGCCGATTCGCAATAAATTTGATGCGATTTTCTGCCGCAATGTGATGATTTATTTCGACCGTGATACACAGTATGCGGTGTTAAAGAAATTCCATCCGTTATTGAAACAAAACGGTTTATTATTTGTCGGTCATTCTGAAAATTTGTATCACGCGACAGATTTGTTCAAATTACGCGGCAAAACGGTTTATGAACTGGCGGCACGCTAAACAGCGAACCCTGTGTAGAGAAGGATGAAATATGCGAGTGCTGGTGTTGGGGGCGGGAGTGGTGGGCGTCTCCACTGCATGGTTTTTGGCACAGGCCGGCCATGATGTGACCGTGGTTGACCGGCAAAGCCAAGCCGCCAACGAAACCAGCTTTGCCAACGGTGGCCAGCTCTCGGTCAGCCAGTCCGAACCGTGGGCCTCACCCGATGCCCCTTGGTTAGCAATGAAATGGCTATGGCGTGAAGATGCCCCCCTGTTGTTTAGATGGCGATTAGACCCACAGCAATGGGAATGGGGCTTACGCTTTTTGTGGGAATGTCGGCAACAGCGCCAGCAAAATAATGTCCGTGCCATGTTGCAAATCGGGTTGTATAGCCGCGCAGCCTTTGCTGAACTCGATGCCAGCCTAGCACTCGACTATCAACGCCGTTCTCAAGGGATTATCTGTCTATACGACCAACAACAAGAACTGGATCAGGCTGCCCAGATTGCCCGTGTTATGCAGCAATACGGGGTGGAACGACAGGTACTGAGTACCGCGCAACTGATTGAGATTGAGCCAGCACTGAAACACTGTGCCCAGCGCTTGGTGGGTGGGACATATTGTGCGACGGATGCCTCTGGCAATGTGCGACTGTTTACCCGTGCCTTGGCTGAACAAGCACGACAACAAGGGGTGGCTTTCTTATTTGGTCATCGCATCAATGCGTTAGAAGCGGGGGGAGATGGCCGGATCTCGGCGGTCTCGGTGACCAATGCCGAAGGACACTATCAAGCCTTACATGCCGATGCTTATGTATTGGCACTCGGCAGTTTCTCGCCCTTGATTGCCGCGACAGTGGGGATGCGACTGCCCATCTATCCCGCTAAAGGCTATTCAGCCACCGTTAACATCACCCGCCCTGATGCCGCGCCCGAGGTGAGCATGACTGATGAAGCCGCAAAAGTGGTGTTTTCTCGGCTTGGCGATCAATTACGGATTGCAGGGACAGCAGAATTCAGTGGATATTCTCATCACCTTAACCCCATCCGTTGCCAAGCCTTGTTACAGGTAGCTCGGGCATGGTTTCCAGAGGCAGCAGACTACGATCATCCACAGTTTTGGAGTGGCTTGCGGCCATCCACCCCCAGCAATGTGCCCTTTATTGGACGCGCAAAAGGGTGGCACAATCTGTTTCTCAACACGGGACACGGTACCCTTGGTTGGACGCAAGGCCCCGGCTCGGGCAAAGCCCTTGCTGAAATCATCAGCGGCCACCGCCCAGCGTGTGATTTTCCCTTTACGGGGCTTTGATTTTTTCTCTGATACGAAAGCCTTTATGCAAGCACTGACCCCCTACGAATTGCTCGGCGGCGAAGCCATGTTGCGCCGTTTGGTTTCACGGTTTTACCAAATCATGGATGAAGACCCTGTGGCATTGGAAGTCCGCCGGATGCACCCACAAGATTTGAGCGAGTCGGAAGAAAAGCTGTTTATGTTTTTATCTGGTTGGTTGGGTGGGCCAAGCTTGTATATGGAAAAATACGGCCATCCCCGTTTGCGGGCACGGCACATGCCTTTTGCCATTGATGATTTTGGCCGCGATCAGTGGATGCACTGTATGCGACGGGCGATGGACGAATTGCCCATCGAACCCGAACTGAAAAAGAAATTGGACGAAGCGTTGTGGAACACAGCCGATTTTATGCGGAATCGTTAACGGCGCGGCGGAATCGAATAAGTGCCAGTGACATGCGCCACTGGCTCATCCACCCCTTCAGAAAACAACATCACCTCACCCACCGCCAAACGCTGGCCAAGTTTTAGAATCCGGCCCTCGGCGATAATGTCTGCCTGTGGTGGTTTACGCAAAAAATTGATGTTTAAACTGGTCGTGACCGCTAACTCCACTCGACCGATCATCCCCAACACCACCGCATAGAGCGTGGCATCGGCAATCGCCATCAAAGCTGGCCCTGCCACCGTGCCGCCCGGGCGGATTAAATCGGGGTTAAAGTGCATTTTCATGGTGGCTTCACCATAACCAATGCTTTCGGTACGAATCCCAAACAAACGACAAAGCGGTAGCGCTTCGTCAATCAGTTGTTGGAATTCTTCTAAACCAATCTGTGCGCTTTCTGTGGACATCAAGTTTCTTCCATAAAATGATTTTATCGAGGCCGTTGGCCGCGTTCGATAATAACACCAACTTTTTTCACCCGGGGCAGAATGCCCAATTTGGTCACTGCCACCCGCACCCACGGCGCGCCAAACTCCTCGCGAATCACCGTGGCGATATGGTCGGCCAGCGCTTCTAACAATAAAAAGTGTTGTTCTGCCAACAACGTACGCAAACGTTCAACAACGACACCATAGTGAATGGTGTCGCCGATGTTATCGCTATGACAGGGCTGTTCGCTTGGAATACCGATGTCAAGATCGAGTTCGATGGTCTGCGGAGCCTGCCGTTCCCAGTCGTACACTCCAATGACCGTATCCAGTCGGACTTCGCGCAGAAAAATGATATCCATAAATTAAAGAGGCAATGCCGTTTCAGCCAGACAACAGGATGCCGTAGAATGCAAAGTCCCGTATTGTAGTGAAATCGCCATGCCCACGATAGCATTCATCATTACCGCTTACCTTATCGGCTCTTTATCATTCGCAGTCATCGTTAGCCGCGTTATGAATCTAGCCGATCCCCGCACCTTTGGTTCGAAAAACCCGGGTGCAACCAATGTGTTGCGAACTGGCAATAAATTGGCCGCTGCACTGACCCTACTAGGCGATGGCGCCAAAGGCTGGGTGGCGGTTGAACTTGCCCGCTACTTTGCCCCGCAATATGGCTTGGCCGATCCAGAGATTGCCATGGTGGCCCTTGCTGTGTTTGTAGGTCATTTATGGCCCATCTTTTTGAAATTTCATGGCGGCAAAGGAGTGGCCACTGCGCTTGGTGTGTTGTTGGCATTTCACCCGTTATTGGCCCTCGCCGCCTTGGGCACTTGGTTATTGATTGCCTTCACCACCCGTATTTCATCCCTAGCTGCGCTGATCGCTGCGTTAAGTGCCCCCGTCTATGGCATGTTCTTGCTGGATGGTGGGGTATATCTTGGCACAACCTTTATTCTGTCTTTGCTGTTGGTACGCCGCCACAAACAGAATATTTTAAATTTGTTGGCCGGCAAAGAAGGCAAAATCGGCCAAGATAAAAAGTCCTCCTAACGCGATTTTTTCTGGGCTGTAGTCAACAAGGGCCGCAGTCCAGTTAATACTGTGTTCATCATTTGCCGTTGAACTTGGGCTTTGGGGTGAATGCCGTCGGGCTGAAATTGATTCAGATCGGCAGCAAACCCCGCCACCAACAACGGCACTAAGGCAAGCTGTTGTTGTTTGGCTACGGCAACAAAGCTGTGTTGAAATTGTTGGATATATTGCTGACCGTAGTTGGGTGGCAATGTCATGCCGACTAATAACACCTGTCCACCTTGTTGCCGCACTAGCTTAACCATCGCAGTTAGGTTATGTTGCATTGCAGAAACCGGCAACCCACGCAAACCGTCATTGCCGCCTAATTCCAATATCACAATATCTGGCTGATATTGTTTTAACGCATGGGGTAGACGGCTCAGCCCGCCATCGGTGGTTTCTCCGGTTTGACTGACATTGAAAACCCGATGTTGCGGCGCCAACTCTTTGGCTAATAAATCTACCCAACCTTCTCCGGCACGCAAACCATAGCCAGAGGAGAGGGAATCTCCAAACACCAAAATGGTCGCAGCAAACAACGGCGTACTGATTAACAGCGTGCCACTGATCGCCAGCCATAGGAAAATTTTTCGCATGAGTTCCGTTTCTCCAGAATTGCCACCGATTTTGCAAGCGGTAGACGTTGTTAAACATGTGCAACACGCTGGTAGCAGCTTATCGATTTTGCAAGGGGTGAATCTCACCCTCTACCCGGGGGAAACCGTTGCCATTGTCGGTGCCTCTGGCTCGGGCAAATCCACCCTACTCGGTTTGTTAGCCGGTTTGGACCATCCATCGGGAGGACAAATTGCGCTGTTTGGCAAACCATTGGGGCCACTAGATGAAGATGCCCGTGCGCGGTTACGCCATCAATTTGTCGGCTTTGTCTTCCAATCGTTCCAGCTGATGCCGGCCTTGACTGCGCTGGAAAATGTAATGCTGCCCTTAGAGCTGGCAGGTGACCCCGAAGCAGAAAGCCAAGCCAAAGCGATGCTAGAACGAGTTGGATTAAGCCAACGTCTGGATCACCTCCCGAAATATCTGTCGGGTGGAGAACAGCAGCGGGTGGCATTGGCACGCGCCTTTGTCGCCTCACCAAAATTACTATTTGCTGATGAACCGACTGGCAATCTGGATGCGGCCACCGGCGCCCAAATCATCTCGTTAATGTTTCAACTGAATCGAGCACAGGGCACCACGTTGGTTTTGGTCACCCACGACAGCGCTTTGGCCTCACGCTGTGACCGTGCCTTTCACCTCACCGGAGGAAAGTTAGTGGAGCTGAGCCGTGAATAGTGTCTGGTCGCGCTTGCGTTTCGTCCTGCGCTTTTTCCGGCGTGAATTGGTGTCTGGCGAGCTGAATTTATTGGCGCTAGCGATTGTCGTCGCCGTCGCGGCAGTAACCAGTGTGGCTTTTTTTGCGGATCGTGTCGAACGTGGCCTGCGTCAGGAAGCCACACGCCTATTAGCAGCCGATTTGGTGTTAAGCAGCGATAAGCCTTTGCGTGAACGCTACGGCGCAGACATCAGCAAAGCCGGTTTTGACATCGCCGATACCATCAGTTTTCCCAGCATGGTGTTTTCTCGTGAGTCGGCACAGCTCAGTGCGATCAAAGTGGTCAGTACCGGCTATCCACTACGAGGCAATGTGGAAATTTTACAAAACGGCAAAGTCGTTTCTGGCCGTTTAACACCGCAAGAAGGCACAGTGTGGCTGGATGAACGCTTGCTGGCACGGCTCAATGTCAAAGTTGGCGACGTGGTCCGAATTGGGAATGCCGAGTTTCGGATTGCAGCCCAGTTGATTCGTGAGCCGGATGGGGCGGTGGATGTGTATAACTTTGTCCCTCGGGTCATGTTCCACCATAGTGATTTAGCACGCACAGCGTTAGTCCAAGAAGGCAGTCGTTTACGCTATCGCTTATTGATTGCGGGTGAAAGTCGTCGTCTGGAACGACTACAAAAAACCTTAGAAACCCAGTTACAACGCGGCGATAAAATTGAACGGGTAGAGGATGCGCGGCCCGAGGTTCGGGTGGCACTCGAACGAGCCCAACGTTTTCTTGGCCTCACGGCACTGTTGGCAGTGGCATTGGCAGCCGTGGCAATGGCCCTAGCATGCCGCCGCTATCTCGCCCGCCATTATGCCCCAGTCGCCACCCTGCGCTGTTTGGGTGCCACACAGAATGAAATTCTCTTCTTATTCTCTGGCCAATTTATCGTTCTCACTTTGGTTGCCGGTGGTGTGGGCTGTGTTGTGGCTTGGTTGACGCAAGAAATTTTGTTGCTGCCTTTTGCCAGTCTTTTAGGCACACAACTGCCACCAGCCGGATGGATGCCGTGGGTGAGTGGATTAAGCACGGGGATGTTGCTGTTGCTTGGCTTTGCCATTCCCCCACTGTTGCAACTGCGACAAGCGCCTACTTTGCGCGTATTGCGTGAAGATATTCAACCACAACGTGCGGGTATCCTAGCCTATGCCGCAGGCGCCACGGCGCTATTTGCTTTGATGTTATGGCAAGCAGGCGATGTCAAAGTGGCCAGTCTGGTTGCTGGTGGCTTCTTGGCTTTTATAGCGGTTTCGGCGGCCCTCGCGTGGGTGATGTTGGGCATTGCACGGCGGCTAACGCGGCATGGTAGTGCCATGAGTTGGCATTATGGAATTGCTCAAGCAACCCGCCGTCCGAGCTTAACGCTGTTGCAAATCGTGGCGTTGTCGTCGGGGATTATGGCGTTGTTGGTGCTGATGGTCGTACGGGGCGATTTGTTAGATGCATGGCAACGCAACTTACCACCCGATGCGCCTAACCGCTTTGTCATCAATATTCAACAGAAACAGTTAGATCCAGTGGCAGATGCCTTTGTGAACCAAGGCTTACCGGTACCGGATTTTGCGCCGATGATTCGCGGTCGTTTATTGGCGATTAACGGTAAACCAGTACGACCACAAGAATATCGTGACGAACGTACCCAACGCTTGGCCGAACGCGAATTTAATCTGTCTTGGAATGACACACTACCGAAAGGCAATCGTTTAGTGGCCGGCACATGGTGGGAACCCGGCGCCAGCGCGCAATTTTCAATGGAACGTGATATTGCCGAGCGATTGGGGATTAAGCTTGGTGATGAGCTGAAATATGAAATTGCGGGTACGGAATACCAAGCCCCCGTTACCAGCATCCGCGAAGTGGATTGGGACAGTTTCCGTGTCAACTTTTTTGCCATCGCTAGCCCTGCGTTGTTACAAGATCGGCCAGCCAGCTATATCACTAGCTTTCATTTGCCGGAGGATCGCGAAGATGCCGTCACCGCTTTGGTACAAGCCTTTCCCAACCTGACCATCATTGACGTCAGTGCTATTTTGGCCGAAGTGCGGAGCATGGTCGATAAACTGGTGTTGGCGATTCAATTTGTATTTGGCTTTAGCCTGTTAGCAGGGGTGTTGGTGTTGTGGGCAGCCATTCATACCACCCGTGATGAACGAGCTTTTGATGCTGCGGTATTGCGTACGCTCGGCGCATCACGACAACAGCTGATAAAAATGCACCGCAGTGAGCTAATTGCCCTTGGTGTGGCAGCCGGAGGCTTGGCTGCCCTCGGTGCCAGCGCGCTTTCTATTGGCGTCGCCACTTGGTTACTCGATTTACCGGTGAGTTTTAACCCAATGTTGTTCCCTCTGGGGATAGCGATTGGAGTATTTGCAACCTGGGCAGCGGGTATGCCAGCAGTCCGACATATCGCTAAAGTCAGTCCACTGGCAGCACTACGACAATTTTCTTAATACACCACAGAAAAAGAGACAACAGCAAACTGTTGTCCCTTTTTTAAATGCCGTACCACAATACCCAAATACCCAGCACGACAAATAACGCCGCAGCAGCCAGATGAATCCACCGAATAGGTAAGCGATCAGCAGCAAAATTACCAATCAATACCGCCGGCACATTAGCCAGCATCATGCCACAGGTAGTCCCCATCACCACGCCGAATAAATCGGTATATTTTGCCGATAACATCACCGTTGCGATTTGGGTTTTATCACCCATTTCTGCCATAAAAAAGGCAATCGTTGTCGCCATAAAAACACCGAGTTTTTCTTTCACAGCGGTATCTTCTTCGTCAATTTTATCTGGAATCATTATCCAGACAGCCATAGCAAAAAAGGCAAGGACCAATAACCAACGCAAAATATCGGGGGATAACCACGCCACAACCAATTGCCCCAACCAAGCGGCAGCAAAATGATTCAATACGGTTGCAACGAAGATGCCCAAAATAATAGGCAAGGGACGGCGAAAACGCGCAGCGAGTAATAAAGCCAATAACTGCGTTTTATCGCCCATTTCGGCCAAAGCAACGAGGCCGGTAGACATGAGGAAAGCATCCATCTATAGACTCCTTGGGGTTGCTCGCACCAAATGACCTGTGCTGCTGCAACCCCAACGGAGCAGGCACAAGGTCATTAGGTCTTGCAATGCGGATGCCGCAGTGAGCGCCATGATCGAGTGGATCAAGTATGTTGACGCGCACATTCAACCAAAATGGCTGAATTAGCTACTCCCCCAAAGACGGCGGCAGTGTACGCTGCCATGCAACAAAAAAGCAAGCGCGCAGGTTAGCTAACCCACGCGCTTGTTTGACAGCGGCTTAGAGGCTGGACTTATTGCGCTGCACTGCCTTCGGTCACTGGAATATCGTTTGGTGGCGCCATCGAGAAAGCGTGGCCTTCGTCAAGTTTCCACTCATTATGCAAACGCCACCCTTGTTTTGGGTCTTGCAGTTGCACATACCAATGAGCAGCAGAGGCCAGTTGTAAACGAGCTTGATAAATTCCGCCGCCTTGATGTTGCAATACGGCATGAATATCACGATCGGCCAAGGTGGGGTGCGCCAAGGAAAGGTGAAGCTGATCAGGGAACACAAACGCCTCACCCCCTTTTAACAACACCCGCACCGCAGCATTGTCTTCACTGACCATCACTTGCGCGCTTAAACCTTGTTTCAACGCCAACACATCGCGTTTATGATCGAGGTGAATTTCTTTACCGCGTTTGTAGTAATCGTCGTTTACCACGGTATCGTCGGTACTGGCAGCCAACCAAAACGTAATCACCCCCGCCACCACCACCACAGCTGGCCCAAGAATCAACAACCAAGGCCACCCTTGCCGATACCAAGGCAAAGAAGACGAACCAGAAGCGGGGGGGGTGATCATACTTACTCTCCAATAAAACTCGATTTTTCGGTTAAGTTCACACCACTCTCATCAAGAGAACGGATGTGGAACTGGATAGGATGGCTGCCTTTTGGCGCTTGTTCAGGATCGACGTGTACACGCACCACAATCGATTCATTACCGGTCGGTTTGAGATCCACTTCGACCTTACCACCATCCAATGTGATCCCTGGTAGACCAGAGACAGTGATAGCAAGTTTCTGGGTTTCTTCTGAAGTGTTCATTAACCGCAGGCTATAGGTATTTTCTAATAAGCCATCGTCCGTTTGTCGAACTAAAGAAGCACGGTCACGCAATACATCCACTTTCAAAGGCTGGCGCATCACAAACGAGGTTGTCCCTGCGACCAACACCACCAACAACACCAGACCATACATCATCACCCGTGGCCGTTTCAAACGTGACCACATCTGGCTTTCTGGGTATTTACCTTCTAGGGCATTTTCTGTGGTGTAACGAATCAAACCACGGGAATAGCCAACTTTGTCCATGATTTCATCACAGGCATCAATACAGGCGGCACAGCCAATACATTCATATTGTAAGCCGTTACGAATATCGATGCCGGTAGGACACACTTGCACACACACACCGCAGTTTACACAATCACCCAAGCCGGCGTCTTTTGGATCCACCCCTTTCTTGCGCGCGCCACGCGGTTCACCCCGTTGAGTGTCGTAAGAAATAATCAGCGTATCCGCATCAAACATCACACTCTGGAAGCGTGCATAGGGGCACATATATTTACAGACTTGTTCACGCATAAAACCTGCAAACAAGTAGGTAAAGCCACCATAAAAGAAAATCCAGAATGTTTCCCACGGCCCAAAATCAAACGTTTGTGCCGCAGCCAATAAATCTTTAATTGGAGTGAAGAAACCAACTAAGGTAAAACCAGTCCATAGCGAGAATAAAATCCACGCACTGTGTTTAGCAGTTTTAATACCAACCTTGCGTGCACTCATTGGACTTTTATCCAACTTCATCCGCTTATTGCGATCTCCTTCAATCGCTTGTTCTATCCACAAGAAAATCTCGGTATATACCGTTTGTGGACAGGAATAACCACACCATAAACGGCCAGCAATAGTCGTCCATAAAAATAGACCCAATGCGGCACACATTAACAAGCCAGCGAGATAAATAAAATCCTGTGGAAAAAAAGTTAAACCGAACAGATAGAATTTTCGCGCTGCCAAATCAAATAACACAGCTTGGCGACCATTCCACGTTAACCACGGAAAAACATAAAATACAAATTGGGTAATAATAACTAATGCAATACGCCAATTATTGAAAATCCCCTGAACAGCGCGGGGATAGATTTTTTTATGTGCCTCATATAAAGAGACTTCTTGCGCATCGTTCCCTTTGCCGGCAGCAACGGGTTGGATGGGTATCACTTTTTTGTCAGCGTTTTCAGACATGACAGTACTTTCTACAAGTAAGCGAAACAGGGCAGTTGTGGAGCGTGCAGCTTTTCGCTGCGACAGTATTACAATCCACTTTTTTCTTAAATGATAGCAGGAAGCGGCAACAACCGTTACCGTCATATTGTACTGCTTTGATGTGCGACAATCGTTTCTGTTTAGTGTTCAGTCAGGACTGCGCTTTTCAGCGCAAACAAAAAAAACGGTAGCCCATTCAGGACTACCGTTCAATGACACCTATGCAAGAACAGGTGTTACGTGCTCAACGAATGATTTGATACGTTGATTATTGTGCCTCTTGCAGCTGATCGAGGATTTGTGGGTTTTCAAGTGTCGAAACGTCTTGAGAAATTTCTTCACCTTTAGCAATCGAACGCAACAGACGGCGCATGATTTTGCCAGAACGGGTTTTCGGTAAGTTCTCACCGAAGCGGATGTCATCAGGCTGTGCAATCTTGCCGATTTCGTGCGCCACCCAGTTTTTCAGTTCAGCAGCGATTTTCTTCGCTTCTTCACCTGTTGGGCGAGCGCCTTTCAAGACCACGAAGGCAACCACGGCTTCGCCTTTCACTTCGTGAGGTTTACCCACGACAGCGGCTTCTGCGACCAGTGGGTTTGCCACCAGTGCCGATTCAATTTCCATGGTACCTAAGCGGTGACCAGACACGTTCAGCACATCATCGACACGACCCATGATCCAGAAGTAACCATTTTCGTCACGGTTGGCCGAGTCGCCTGCCAAGTAGTATTGGCCGTTAAATTCTTCTGGGAAATAGGTTTTCTTAAAGCGATCTGGATCACCCCAGATAGTACGTACTAAGGATGGGAAGGGCTTTTTGATGACCAAGAAACCACCACGACCTGGTTCAACTGGCGCACCTGATTCATCCACGATGTCGGCAATAATACCCGGCAATGGCAAAGTGCAAGAACCTGGTTTGGTTGCCACAGCACCTGGCATTGGCGCAATCATGTGGCTACCGGTTTCGGTTTGCCACCAAGTATCCACGATTGGGCAACGGCTACCGCCCACCACTTCGTAGTACCACATCCAAGCTTCTGGGTTGATCGGCTCGCCCACCGTCCCCAACAGGCGCAGCGAGGAAAGGTCAAATTGTTTTGGCAAATCCGAACCCAGTTTAATCAGGGAACGAATCGCCGTTGGTGCGGTATAGAAAATGCTGACTTTATGATCTTGAATCATGCGCCAGAAGCGAGTGGCATCTGGGTAAGTTGGCACACCTTCAAACACCACTTGGGTTGCACCAAACGCCAATGGGCCATAGGCAACATAGCTGTGGCCGGTAATCCAACCCACATCGGCGGTGCACCAGAATACATCGTTTGGCTTGCTGTCAAAAATCCAGCGGAAGCTGTTCACGGCACCCAGCAAGTAACCGCCGGTGCTGTGTTGAATCCCTTTTGGCTTACCAGTCGAACCGGAAGTGTAAAGAATGAACAGTGGATCTTCAGCGTTCATCCATTCTGGTTCGCAATCGGTTGCTTGGTTTTCTACCAATGCCGACCATGCAATATCACGGCCTTCGGTCCAAGGCACTTCAGTTGGGGTGCGTTGTAACACCACCACTTTTTCCACTGTCTCACAACCGCCCAAGCTTAATGCTTCGTCAACAGTTGCTTTCAGTGGCACAAATTTACCGCCGCGCACGCTTTCGTTCGCGGTGATCAATACTTTACCGCCGGTATCCAACACGCGATCACGCAAAGCGCCTGCCGAGAAACCGCCGAATACAACAGAGTGGATTGCACCGATACGCGCACATGCCTGCATCGCCACAATAGCCTCGGTCACCATCGGCAGGTAAATCACAACACGGTCGCCTTTTTGCACACCGAGGGATTTCAAACCATTCGCAAATTGACAAACTTTTTCGTACAGCTCACGGTAAGTGATGTTTTCCACTTTGCCGTCATCTGCTTCAAAAATGATGGCAACTTTGTCGGCTTTGTCAGCCAAGTGGCGGTCGATACAGTTGTAGGAAACGTTCAGTTCACCATCATCGAACCATTTGAAGAAGGGTGGATTGCTGTCATCCAACACACGGGTAAATGGTTTTTTCCAAGAGATCAGCTCGTTTGCCAAATTACCCCAGAAACCTGCGTAGTCGTTATTGGCTTGTTCACACAGGTTGTTGTAACCCTCCATGCCCGACACAGTTGCTTTTTGACGGAACTCTTCGGTTGGTGGGAAAGTGCGAGTTTCTTTCAACACGGATTCGATAGTGGACATCTTGATCATCTCCTAAACAGATGAATACTTAGAGTTTGTTACCCCTGTCACCGACAAGGGTAACTCCGAACAACAATTAGTGTTTCGAAGCACCAGCAGCACCGATACCAGTCATGGAGCGCACGAACTGAGCATCGAAGCGACCTTTTTCTTCTTGTGCCTGACGGGAGCTGTCAGTCACCGAGAACAACCAAGTCGAGAAGAAGGCCAAAGTCATGGAGAACAGCGCTGGGTTCTTGTATGGGAACAGCTCAGAACCTTTCGCATGACCTAACACTTCCACCCACACAGTTGGGCCAAACACGATCAACACGACAGCAGAAGTCAGACCGATAAAGCCACCGATCACCGCGCCGCGAGTGGTCAGACCTTTCCAGAACATGGAAAGGAACAACACAGGGAAGTTAGCCGAAGCTGCAATCGAGAACGCCAGACCGACCATGAAGGCGATGTTTTGTTTTTCGAAAGCGATACCCAAGATGATGGACAACACACCCAAGACCAGAGTAGTCATCTTGGATACGCGCATCTCATCTTTCTCGTTAGCTTTGCCTTTCTTGATCACCGAAGCGTACAAGTCATGCGACACAGCAGAAGCACCAGACAGTGCCAAACCAGCCACCACCGCCAAAATCGTGGCGAAAGCAACCGCAGAGATAAAGCCTAAGAACAAGTCACCACCCACAGCTTTTGCCAAGTGAACAGCAACCATGTTGTTACCACCAACGATCTTGCCTGCATCATCCAAGAAGTTAGGGTTGGTACCGACCAAGAAGATGGCGCCGAAACCGATGATGAAGGTCAGGATGTAGAAGTAACCGATGAAACCAGTTGCGAAAAACACCGACTTACGTGCTTCTTTTGCGTTACCCACAGTGAAGAAACGCATCAGGATGTGTGGCAAACCAGCAGTACCAAACATCAACGCCAAGCCCAAGGAAATCGCATCAATTGGGTTCGATACCAGACCACCAGGTGCCATAATGGCGGTGGCTTTTGGATGGTTTTCCACGGCTTTAGCAAACATCGCTTCTGGGCTGAAACCAACCGAAACCAGCACCATCAGTGCCATAAAGGAAGCACCAGACAGCAGGATGACGGCTTTAATAATTTGCACCCAAGTGGTTGCCAACATACCGCCGAACATCACGTACATCACCATCAGTACACCAACAAGCACAACAGCAATTGCGTAATCAAGACCGAACAGCAATTGGATCAGCTTACCTGCACCCACCATCTGAGCGATCAGATATAAGGCAACCACAACCAAGGTACCGGTAGCGGCTAAGATACGGACGGGGGTTTGTGCCAAACGGTAGGATGCCACGTCGGCAAAAGTGAACTTACCTAGGTTACGCAGACGCTCTGCCACCAAGAACAGAATCACAGGCCAGCCGACCAAGAAGCCGATGGAATAAATTAAACCATCGTAGCCCTTGTCGAACACCATCGCCGAAATACCCAAGAACGACGCAGCAGACATATAGTCACCGGCAATCGCCAAGCCGTTTTGGAAACCAGAAATACCACCGCCAGCGGTGTAGAAGTCAGAAGCGGATTGCGTCCGACGGGCTGCCCAGTAAGTAATACCGAGCGTAAAACCGACGAAAGCGAAGAACATGATGATGGCAGACCAGTTGGTTGCCTTGGCTTTTTGCACTTCACCTTCAACTGCGCCGGCAGCAAAAGCGGCGGCAGAGAGACCCACCAGCGCCAAGGCGCCTAAAATTTGCGGAATACGGCGATTCATCACTTTCTAGCCTCCTCAACCACTTCTTGAGTTAAGCGGTCAAACTCACCGTTTGCACGCTGCACATAAATTCCGGTTAATACAAAGGCTGAAATGATCACACCCAAACCCACTGGAATGCCCACTGTGGTAATACCACCGCTCAGAGATGCACCTAAGCCGCTAGGATTGAAAGCTAATACCAGAATGAAGCCATAGTAGATCGCCAGCATCACGATGGAGAGCATCCACCCAAAGCCAGTTTTCTTTTGGACAAGTTCTTGAAACTTCGGATTAGCCTGCACTCGAGCAACGATTTCCTCATTGTTCATACATTTCCTCACTTTCTCATTATTAAGCGTGGACTTATAAATGGCCCACTGCGGCGGAGACTCTACGAAAGGAACAAGGCGCTTGGCTAATCGCAATTACTGATGCAAAAAATCAGCATGACAAATGATGCAAAGCAACATCACTTAAAAATCATGATGTTATGGTCTATTTTCCGTCATAAACTTTGGTTAAAATTGTGAAAAAAAATCGAGAGAGATTGACGGATTTGCTTACAGTGCGGAACATTCCGTTACAAGAATAATGACAATCAAAAAACCAAGGGGACGCATAAAGTGGAAATCTACCAACTACGAACTTTCGTGACAGTGGCCCAACAAGGTCACCTTACCCAAGCGGCTGAATTACTTCACTTAAGTCAACCAGCGGTCACCGCCCAAATTAAGGCCCTTGAAGAAGACTTTGGGATGCCGTTATTTGAGCGCAGCACTGGTGGTGTTACCTTGACGCGAGTGGGGCAAGAATTATTACCACAGGCTCAGGCGATTCTGACAGCAGCACGCGATTTGATGAATCATTCGCGGATGCTAAAAGGAGAGATGAAAGGGAAAGCGTTAATTGGCACCATCACCACCCCAGAGATGACCAATATCGGGCCGTGGGTGGCTGCATTAGCCGAGAAATACCCATTGATTGATATCCAACTGCAGCATGGTGTAACAGGGCAAATTCTCAATAAAGTTCGCAAGAAAGAATTAGATGCTGGCTTTTATATTGGCAATAACCCGTATGTCAATGTCAACACACTCACTTTGACCGAATTGTGCTTCCGTGTCGTTGCACCTGCGGCTTGGCAGTCGCGCATAGAGGGCCTACAGCCCAGAGAACTCGGCAAATTACCTTGGATTGGCATTTCCCAACTGTCTAGCTTACACAGGCTTACCACTGAGTTATGGCGTGAACTCAATATCGCCCCGAAAAAAATAGCTGAGATCGACCATGTTCCTACCATCTGTAGTGTCGTTGAATCGGGGGTAGGATTGGCTTTAATGCGTGAGGATGAGGCCAAACCGCTTGAAGCGCAGGGGCGGTTATGTTTAATCCCTCATATTGAAAAACGGGCAGATCTGCAATTTGTCTATCCAGCAGAGCGCGAAGGAGAACCAATATTGCAGGCGTTACTATCCGAATTAGTTTCAGTGTGGAAAATATGACGTTAATTTACTAAATAGGGCAAGTTGCTGTTGACATTGAACTAATTTGCAATAGACTAGCTTAAGTGCTAGACACACACAAAATGATCAACAGCAATTCCTGTCCTGACAGAGGCGTCCCATGCAAAAACAAGACTTTCCTTTTGCATTACAAGAAGTCACCGAAATGCTTTCACGGCATCATCGTCAGCTCTTAGACGCCCAGTTCAACTGGTATCGCGCCTTGCTACAAGGCAGACAACCAGTTAATCGAGACACTGTGCCGCCTGTTATCTCAGAAAATGTTGAACGCACAATCGAAGCTTCCAACCATTTGTTACAAGCGCATGTCTGTGCACAGAATGATCTATTACAACTCTCTGAAAAATGGCTTAGCCATTGGCAACGTAGCCTGCGTTACCTAACACAAGAAACCAATCCAAGCGGAGCTGAAGTGCTTAAACCTGCCTTTGTTTTTAGCGAAACAGCCGTTGAGTCTCTATCGAAAGCCTCTAGACAGATCAATCAATTCTCTTGTGTGCGCTTTGGCAATGCCATGTTAAAAGCCTCCAGCTGTGCACAAACCATGCTACAGCCTAAAACACCTTCTCATCTGCGCAATCACTAAGCTATTTCATCCATATAAAAAGCCCCGAACATCGGGGCTTAATTATTTTTTCTTTGGGATAAAAGCCAAAAGCCCCTGACAAACTGATTGTCAGGGGCTTTTGTAATGGGGGGCTTGGCGGAGACCTACTTTCACACAGGGATCTGCACTATCATCGGCGCTGAGTCGTTTCACGGTCCTGTTCGGGAAGGGAAGGGGTGGTACCAACTCGCTATGGCCGCCAAGCAAAAAGGGGTGAGAAGAAGTAAAGAATTGGGTTAGATTGTGTAAGTGTCGCTACTTATAGGATCAAGCCACACGAGCAATTAGTATCGGTTAGCTTAACGCATTACTGCGCTTCCACACCCGACCTATCAACGTTGTGGTCTTCAACGACTCTTTAG
>NZ_ATVC01000018.1 GCF_000420525.1 Aquaspirillum serpens DSM 68 | reverse complement strand
AATGCGGTACGTTTGGCAAAGAAGTTTTGATACGCTCGTTCTAAATCCTTCAAAGCCTGTTGCAAGGCTTGGCTTGGTGATTCTCTCAGCCAAGCAAATTCTTGCTTCCAACTGGGCAAAAGATTAGCCAATTTGACGTAAGAAAACTTGCTTGTCGGGTCAGTCTGATACCATTCCTTTTGCAATGCCAACGCCTTATTAAAGACGAACCGACACGAACCCGCAAAGCGCGACATTTGCCGTGTTTGCTGGCCGTTAGGTGTCAGTTGGAATTTGAAGGCTTGGAGTCGTTTCATGCGCTCATTATACAAACAGCAAAGCAAACATTGATTTGTTTTTACTTTACAACCACAACACAAAACCCAAAAACGGCTTTGCCGTTTGCGCCTGACATCTCCGCCATGAATGGCGAGGTTTTACGGCGCAGGGGATAAAAAAACCGCAGCCGAAAGCTGCGGTTTTTCACGACTGCATGCAATTACATGCGTTCGATCATTGCCTTACCGAAGTCAGAGCAGCTCACTTCAGTCGCACCGTCCATCAGACGAGCAAAGTCATAAGTCACGATCTTGTCGCCAATGGCGGCTTCCATCGACTTGATCACCAAGTCGGCGGCTTCTTTCCAGCCCAGATGGCGCAGCATCATTTCTGCCGACAGAATCAGCGAACCAGGGTTCACTTTGTCCAGACCGGCATATTTTGGTGCAGTACCGTGGGTTGCTTCAAAGCAAGCGTATTGGTCAGAGATGTTTGCACCTGGAGCAATACCAATACCACCCACTTGTGCCGCTAAGGCATCAGAGATGTAGTCGCCATTCAGGTTGCAGCAAGCAATCACGTCGTATTCAGCAGGACGCAACAGGATTTGTTGCAAGAACGCATCAGCAATCGCGTCTTTCACCACGATTTCACGACCTGTGTTCGGGTTGGTGAATTTGCACCATGGGCCGCCGTCGATCAGTTCTGCGCCGAATTCTTCTTGGGCCACTTTGTAACCCACATCACGGAACAGACCTTCGGTGAATTTCATGATGTTACCTTTGTGCACCAAGGTAACGCTCTTACGATCGTTGTCGATCGCGTATTTCATCGCGGCGCGCACAATGCGAGTGGTGCCTTCGACCGAAATAGGTTTGATACCGATACCCGATGTAGCTGGGAAACGGATTTTTTTCACGCCCATTTCGCTTTGCAAGAAGTCGATGACTTTCTTGGCATTGTCAGTTTCAGCTTGCCATTCGATACCGGCATAGATGTCTTCGGTGTTTTCACGGAAGATGACCATATCGGTTTTCGTTGGGTCTTTCAGTGGCGAAGGTACGCCAGTGAAATAGCGCACAGGGCGCACGCACTGATACAGGTCGAGTTCTTGACGCAATGCCACGTTCAACGAGCGAATACCGCCGCCGACTGGGGTGGTCATTGGGCCTTTGATCGACACGGAATATTCTTTCAGTGCGTCAAATGTTTCTTTTGGCAGCCATTCATCAGCACCGTAGATGCGGGTGGATTTTTCACCAGCATACACTTCCATCCAATGAATTTTCTTCTCGCCACCATAGGCTTTCGCAACAGCAGCATCAATCACATCTTTCATCACCGGTGTGATATCGACACCAATACCATCGCCTTCGATGAAAGGAATAATCGGATTGTTAGGAACGGGTTGACCAGGGACAATTTTTTGGCCTTCTTGGGGGACCTTGATATGCGAAGTTGCGCTCATGCCTACTCCATCTTGAGTTGAGTTATTAAAGGTGTGGCTCGAACGGAGCCGCGCCCGGGTGGGGGCGGCTTGGCGCCAGGAGGCGGTGCCCAGCGGCCCTCAGGGTACGAAAGTGCGGGCGAAGCGGAAAAAATATAATGTGGCAGGGTAGGCCAAACATCAGATTTTTTCGTGTTCCCCTCTATTATCCGGCAAAACCCGCGCCCCTGCTAGCAAGTCGTTGGCTTTTGCGGTTGGAAAAACTATCTTTGCCTGAGATCGCGACAACGCGCTATGCTTACGGTATTTTACTGTCCGCAACACACAAAACAAATAATCAAAAGAGGGGTGCTTGTTTTATGAATATCGCTGTCACTCGCCATCCAATTGCATGGGACATTGCCCAAGCTTTAGTCGATGGTTTTAATCGTCATTACCGTTTGTTCCGTGAGTGTAGCGCACGTGCCAAGTCGCAATTTGAAGCGCAAGATTGGATGGGGATGCAGCGCACCATTCAAGAGCGGATTGATTTTTATGATGAGCGTGTGACAGAAACCACCGCTCGTTTACAAGATGAATTTCAGGCGCAGTCGTTGGATGAAACGGTGTGGCAGCAGGTTAAGCTGCACTTTATCGGTTTGTTGGTGAATCATCGCCAACCCGAATTGGCCGAGACTTTTTTCAACTCGGTGTTCACTCGCATCTTGCATCGTAACTACTTCAATAACGATTTTATTTTTGTGCGGCCGGTGATTTCAACCGAGTACATTGAAACCGACCCGCCCACCTATCGCAGCTACTACCCTGCCAAAACAGGTCTACGCGCCACCATTCGTAAAATCATCGAAGATTTTGGCTGGAAAACGCCGTTTGCTGATTTACGGCGTGATATTCAGCATGTGATGCGAGCGGTGTTTAATCATCTTGGCGGCGCATGGCCACAGCTCGAGGTGAGTTATCAAATCCAAATCCTGCACTCGGCTTTTTATCGCAATAAAACCGCGTGGATCATTGGCAAAGTGGTCAACGGCGCACAGGTTTATCCCTTTGCCGTGCCGGTGATGTTTAACGACGATGGCCGTTTGCGTTTAGACACGGTGTTGTTAGAAGCGTGGCGGATTGGCGTGTTGTTCTCGTTTTCACGGGCGTATTTCTTGGTGGAAATGGAAGCGCCTTCGGGTTATGTGCAATTCTTGCGCTCGATTTTGCCGACTAAAACCAAGGCCGAGCTTTACACCATGTTGGGCTTACAAAAGCAGGGTAAGAATATTTTTTACCGTGATTTTATGCACCATCTGCAACACTCTAACGACAACTTTGTCATTGCCCCCGGCATTCCCGGCTTGGTGATGTTGGTGTTCTTACTGCCGTCATTCCCGTTTGTGTTCAAGATTATTAAAGATGTGTTTGGCACCAGTAAGGAAGTCGATCATGCAACGGTGAAACGCAAATATCAGTTGGTGAAGCAACATGATCGGGTTGGGCGGATGGCGGATACGTTGGATTTTTCAAATGTTGCATTCCCGAAACACCGTTTTGATCCTGAGTTGATGGAGCAATTACGCACATTGGCACCATCGATTATTGAAGAAACCGAAGACAGCATTGTGATTCAACATTTGTATATTGAGCGGCGGATGAAGCCGTTGAATATGTATATCGAGAATGCAACACCGGAGCAGAAAGAGCACGCGATTAAAGAGTATGGCGATGCGATTCGTGAGTTGGCGACGGCGAATATTTTCCCGGGGGATATGTTGTGGAAGAACTTCGGGGTAACGCGTTATGGTCGGGTGATTTTTTATGACTACGATGAAATCGAGTACATGACCGATTGTAATTTCCGCAAAATTCCACCGGCACCCACGCCGGAGATGGAGATGTCGTCCGAGCCGTGGTATCCGGTAGCGAAAAATGATGTCTTCCCCGAGGAGTTTGCGACGTTCTTACTGGGTAATCATGAAACTCGGCGGATGTTCTTGAAGTATCACCGCGATTTGTTAAGCGCAGAGTTTTGGATTGAGCGACAGCAGAAAATCCGCGCCGGTCACATGGAAGATTTTTACCCCTATCCACAAGCCTTGCGCTTCTGTCATCAGTTTGCTTGATCGTTTTTTATTTAAAAACGTGGTTGGGTTGATTTGTTCAACCCAACCTACGGGGCGAAAAAATTATGGATTAAGGAGGACTCAGTGCTCAAACCAATCATTCAAGAAGAAATTTCCGGATGTGGGATTGCATCAGTTGCCAACATTCTTGGTAGAACATATTCGGAGATGAAAACTGTAGCCAATGCTATGGGCATATATGCTTCGGATAAATCCCTATGGTCAGATACACAGTACGTACGGCGCATGTTATCGAGTTCAGGCATCAAAACTTCTCCTGAAGAAATACCTTTTGAGTCTTGGGAGACATTGCCGGATCTCGCTTTACTTTCGATCAAACATTATCAGGAAGAAGGTAGAGACTTTTGGCATTGGGTTGTGTTCAAGCGTATAAACGGCAGACCTTACGTATTGGATTCAGCCAGCTATCTATCATTCAATATTCGTGAAGATTTCAACGCGATGCACCCCAAATGGTTTATTACTGTGATTCCGTAGATCACTCTCTAAAGCATATTAAATCTCTATCCCTACAGTGCTATCACCCCGTAGGGGTGATGCACCATCAATAAATCTTCCTATGTCAAAAGTCATCCTACTCAACAAACCCTACGGCGTGATTTGCCAATTTAGCCCATCACCTCCCCACCAATCCCTAGCCGACTACGTCCCTGTGCCAAAAGTCTATCCCGCTGGCCGCCTCGATACCGATAGCGAAGGCTTGGTACTTCTCACCGATGATGGCCCGTTACAACATCTGATTGCACACCCCCGTTTCAAACAAGCCAAAACCTATTGGGTGCAAGTGGAGGGCATCCCCTCGCCACAACAAATCACCCAACTACAACAAGGCGTCGATTTAGGCGACTTTGTGACACAACCCGCCCAAGCCCGACAGATCGCAGAACCCACGCTGTGGCCACGGCAACCGCCGGTGCGGTTTCGCAAAAATATCCCCACCTCGTGGCTAGAAATCATCTTGAAAGAAGGCAAAAACCGCCAAGTACGGCGGATGACTGCCAAAGTTGGGCTACCTACTTTGCGCTTGGTTCGGGTTGCGATTGGTGAATTGCGGTTAGCAGATTTGCCCTTGGGCGCATGGCGCGAACTCTCTGCCAGCGAAAAACAGACTTTGCTGCCCCCCTCGCCCCCTAAACGCGTAAAACCATCATCTCCAGCTGTTCGACAAATAAGATGAACAAACCGCAAACAACCTTGTTTTGTTCAATACAAAAATAAGACAAATTTCTTGACAAAGGCCAAGACGGGGCATAGATTGATCTAAATCAATCTGTTTTGCGGGAGTCTCAGCATGTCCGCTCGCTTGTCTTGGCCGAATTGGCAACGCCTAAGTTGGAGTAGTGTCGCAGTAGTCTGTGCGGCGTTGTGGTGGAGTAGTGATAGCCATGCCGCCGCACCAAAATGCCCTGCCCTACTCAATCACAGTTTCACCACCCTACAAGGTGAAAAAATCAACCTGTGCCAGTACGCAGACCGCCCGATTTTGGTCGTCAACACTGCAAGCAAATGCGGCTACACCCCACAGTTTGAAAAGCTAGAACAGCTCTACAGTAAGCATAAGAGCCGTTTGTTAGTGGTGGGCTTCCCAAGCAATGACTTTTTGCAAGAGTTAACAAGCAACAAAGAAATTGCCGACTTCTGCAAACTCACCTACTTCGTGCAGTTCCCGATGATTGAAAAATCGGTGGTGCGTGGGCCGCATGCAATGCCGTTCTACCAACAACTGCGCACAGCCACCGGTGAAAGCCCACGCTGGAATTTTCACAAATACGTGATCTTGCCGCAGGCAAGCAAAGTCTTGAGCTTTGGCAGTGCTGTCGAACCCGATAGCGCCGCCATCCAAAATGTGCTGCGGCCTTATCTTGCTGCGAGCTAACCCTCTTGTGACTCACCCCCCATTCTTTTGCAAGGAACTCACACCATGAGCGCACTGGAAATCCTCCCTGATGTCCAAGCCACGCAGCAAGACTTTGGCCTTGCTATTGACCAAGTCGGTATCAAAGCTCTGCGTTTTCCGGCTTCCATCGCAACGGCAAGCGGTGCCCAAAGCACGGTGGCTACCTTAGATATGTATGTTTCGCTGCCATCCGATCAAAAAGGCACGCACATGTCGCGCTTTGTCGAACATATCGAGGCTTTTGATGGCGCGTTTGACTTTGCCAGCTTTCAACAGTTTTTATCAGAAATGACGACGCGCCTTCACGCTGCTGACGGTGAGGTTTGCATGGCTTTCCCCTACTTCATTCGTAAGACCGCGCCGGTCTCGGGGGTACAAAGTTTGTTGGACGTGCAAGCCAGTTTTACTGGTCGCTTGAGTGCAGAACAGGGATGGCAGTTTGAATTAGAAGTCAAGGCGCCAGTAACCAGCCTTTGCCCCTGCTCGAAACAAATTTCCCGTTATGGCG
The DNA here is from genome assembly GCF_000420525.1 of Aquaspirillum serpens DSM 68. Classification (GTDB taxonomy): domain Bacteria; phylum Pseudomonadota; class Gammaproteobacteria; order Burkholderiales; family Aquaspirillaceae; genus Aquaspirillum; species Aquaspirillum serpens. The sequence continues at coordinate 34,673 of NZ_ATVC01000018.1, read as the reverse complement.
CACACAATCAACGCTCGGAAATTACCTTGCGTGTGGCGTTAAACGCGGCGATGTCGATTGAGGAATTGGTCAGAATCGCCGAAGAAAAAGCCTCGTGTGAAGTGTTTGGCCTGCTCAAACGCCCTGATGAAAAATGGGTAACCGAGCGTGCCTATGAAAATCCAAAGTTTGTTGAAGATTTGGTACGCGAGATTGCTTTAGCGTTGCGCGAGGACAGCCGAATTGATCGCTTTGTGGTGGAAAGTGAAAACTTTGAGTCGATTCACAACCACTCTGCCTTTGCCCGCATCCGCTGGCAACGGCCTGCGGCGAGTGTAACCGCATGAGCACGATTTTAATCACAGGTGCCACCGGTGGTATTGGCCGTGCCTTAGCACAGCAACTGCATCAACAAGGCCACCAGCTGTTATTGCTAGCGCGAGATGAGAGCAAACTAGCGCAGTTGGCGGCAGAGCTGGGCCCAGAGACCGCGTATGTCAGTGCCGATTTAACCGTCAGTGGCGCAGCAGAACAGGCCATTCAACAGCTTGCCGAACAACAGCCGGTGATTGATGGTTTTGCGCATTGTGTTGGTTCGATTAGCTTAAAACCGCTGCACCTATGTCGTGAAGATGAATTTGAAACAGTCTGGCGGCAAAATACCTTTACCGCGTTTAGTGCCTTACGCGCTTTCACGGCCTTGGCCTTAAAGCGTCGCCATCCTGCGGCGGCAGTATTAGTGGGCTCGCTGGTGGCGATGCCGCACAGTGGTTTTCCTAATCATGAAGCTGTTGCCAGCGCAAAAGCAGCAGTGGCAGCGTTGGCGATGAGCGCCGCTGCCAGTTATGCCAATAAAGGTATTCGAGTGAATACGGTGATGCCGGGGTTAACACGGACACCGTTGGCAGCCCGTTTCTTGGCTAACCCAGAAGCGGAAGCGCGGATGCAAAGCATGAATCCATTAGGACAAGTAGCCGAGCCAGAAGATGTCGCTGGTTTGATGGCTTTCTTATTATCACCAGCGGCACGCCATATCACGGGGCAAGTCATTGCTGTCGATGGTGGGCAAGCCAGCTTACAACGTCCAGCGGTCTGACCTCACCAGCGGAAACGGCGTGCAGCGTTCTCCCTGATTGGGCGGTGAAAACCGCCCTTTTTTGCTATGACACACCACAAACTAACCTTACCAAGCAAAATTTGTTTATGCTGCGGCCGGCCCTTTGTATGGCGAAAAAAATGGGCCAAAGTATGGGACGAGGTGCGCTATTGTTCTAACCGTTGTCGCCAACAGCGCCGCGCTTAGAATTCGTGGCGCGGGCCACGTTCTAGTAATTGACTGACGGCGGTATGAATACTGACGGTGCCGGATAAGATTGCACATACGGTTTCGGTGATTGGCATATCCACCTGTAGCGCCTGCGCCAGCCGTTGTGTTTCATAAGCGGTAGCAACGCCCTCGGCGACATGACCAAGTTCCGCCAAAATCTCTGGCAAAGTCTTGCCGCTGGCGAGGGCTTGTCCAACACGCCGGTTGCGCGATAAATCACCGGTACAGGTTAAAATCAAATCACCCATCCCAGCCAATCCCGACAGCGTATGCGCTTCGCCGCCCAAACGGCTGGCTAAACGCGCCATCTCTGCCAGTCCTCGGGTAATTAACGCTGCGCGGCTGTTCATGCCAAATTGCAAACCATCGGCCATGCCTGCCGCAATCGCCATCACGTTTTTGACCGCGCCGCCGATTTCCACCCCAATCACATCGCTACTCGCATATAAGCGCAAGCGGGGATTGTGCAAAGCTTGGGCGGTTCGGTCGGCAAAATCGACATCATGCGACGCCAACACTAAAGCCGCCGGCAAATCAGCGGCGACTTCTTTGGCAAAGCTGGGGCCAGATAAAACGCCGACAGGCACATCGGGTGGATAGCATTCGGCAACGACCTGATGGGGTAATAAGCCGGTGTTGGCTTCAATCCCTTTACATGCCCACAACAGCGGTTTGCACTGTTGTTGCTCTACCAGCTGTTGCAATGTCGGGCGTAACCCTGCCATTGGCGTAACGACCAACAGCAAGTCTGCATCACTCACCGCTGCCGAAAAATCAGCACTGAGAGCAAGTGATGGCGGTAAGGGCGCACCGGCAAGATAGCGGCTGTTTTCACCTTGTTGTGCCAGTTGTGCGATATGTTGTGCATCACGTGCCCACAGGGTCACCTGATGTTCTGGATGCCGCGCGTAAGCGATGGCGAGGGCCGTACCCCACGCACCAGCACCGAGTACGGTTAAACGCATTTACAGACCCCAAAAAAACTGAATGCGGGCATAACCGCTGACACCATCACGGTGTTTCACTTTGACCCATCCCCCTTTGGGTGGCTCTATCAGCTCTAAAACACCGTCTTTCGCCACAGTGAATAACAGGGGGGCGGTGGCTTGTGGTGCTTGGCGGACTTCGGCTTGTTCCGAGGTGACAACAACAGTGCGCTGTTTTAGCAAGTCAGGTGTTGCAATCCAAGCAATACCGCCGGACGCATCGCGTATCCGTGACCAACCATTTTGTTCTGCTAACACTTCTACCGGATAGCCACGGCTGACGACGAACAGTTTTTTTGCTGAACTCGCCGGCGCATCGTAGAGGATGCTGCCATGTTGTTTGACCGAGCGGAATTCTAGCGCCGAGGCCGGCATCGCCAGCAGCAGGGCAAATCCCCCTGCTAGGCCAGCGATTGACACCCGTTGGCGTGCTTTACGCTTCATTGCTAGCTTGAGCGACACGTTGTGCGTACAGCGCATCGAAGTTGATTGGCGACAATAAAACAGGTGGGAAGCCTGCGCGGTTGACGACGTCAGACACCGTTTCACGCAAGTAAGGGAACAGGATATTTGGGCATGCTACACCGAGGATAGGATCTAATTCTTCGGCTGGAATATGACGAATTTGGAAAATACCCGCTTGGGTGGCTTCTACCAAGAACATGGTTTTGCTGTCTGCCAATTTGGCGGTGACGGTGATAGTGATCGAGCTTTCGAAAATCCCTTCTTCCAGCTGTTGTGCACCCAGATTCAATTGCAGATCAATTTCTGGGGATTCGCGCTCCAAAAACACTTGTGGTGCATTTGGAATTTCGAGCGACAGGTCTTTGACGTAGATTTTTTCAATCGAGAAAGTGGGTTGCAGCTCTTGTTGTTCGCTCATGACAAAGAAAACTTTCTAAAACAGCGGCCCGTAAAACGGGCCGATAGGTGAAAAAAGAAGGAGATTTGAGAATAACAGAAATTGCTGTTAGCGTGCATTTAGGCGCTTAACAACACGTCTAATTTCCCTGCCCGTTCAAGCGCAGATAAATCGTCATAGCCACCAACATGGGTATCACCAATGAAAATTTGTGGCACGGTACGGCGACCGGTTAATTCCATCATCGCTTCACGTTGTGTGGGCTCTAGGTCAACGCGAATTTTCTCAATATCGCCCACCCCTTTTTGTTGCAACAAACGTTCTGCCATCTGGCAATAGGGGCAAACAGCACTGGTATACATACGAACTTTGGCGGTGGCGGTCATGGTGCGGTTTCCTTTTCCTCGGTGAGATAAGTGATTAGTCTATTGCAGACCTTGCACATGGGGATGAGCATAAACTCTAGCAAGATGCTTTAGGCCTCCCAAGGATCAATCTCTAACGACCAGCGTAAGCCCTGACCATAGGCGCGAGCGTACTGAGCCAGATGCGGGCGAAGTGCTTGCATCACAGTGCGCAGTTGGTTGCGGTGTTCGGCTTGCCACAATAAATGGGCTCGTTCCCGATTGGCTAAGCGAGTCATCGCCGCAGGTTGTGGGGGGAATAAATAGGCCTCCCCTTGAGTGTGCCAATCTTGATAAATCTGCTCTAAGAAGGCCAAGGCCGTTGCTAGCTGTGGTGCTTCGGCACGCAACAAGGCTTGATAACAATACGGCGGCCAACCGAGTTGTTGTCGTTCTTGCAACAGATGTTGGGTATACCCTTGGAAATCATGTTTTACCAAGGCTTGATACAGGCGGTCTTGTGGCAATTGGGTTTGAATTAACACTTCACCACGTTTGTTTGCCCGTCCGGCTCGTCCTGCCACTTGGGTTAATTCAGCGAATAGGGTTTCACTTGCCCGATAGCTAGCGCTATACAGCGCACCGTCGGCATTTAACACCACGACTAAGGACAGTGCCGGAAAGTCGTGTCCTTTGGCTAACATTTGGGTGCCGACCAGAATATCTAATTCATGTCGGGCAATTTTTCCCAAAAGCTCATCCCAGCCGCTTTTACGTTGCATGGTATCGCGGTCGATGCGCGCAATACGGGCAGAAGGAAAGTGCTGCTGTAATACCTCCTCCAGCCGTTGTGTGCCTTGCCCCAAGGGACGTAAATCCACATTGCCACAGCTCGGACAGGCCGGAGGGATACGTTGTTGATGGCCGCAGTGATGGCAACGCAACCGTTGTTGTGGCTTGTGCCACACCAAGCGGGCAGAACAACAAGGACAGGCCGCCAACCAACCACATTCACCACAAGCCAATGCTGGGGCATAACCACGACGATTGACATACACTAAGCTGAGTTCATGTTGTTGCAAACGGTGGTTGATTGCGGCCAGCGCCGGCGGAGAGAGACCCGCATCAAGCGGCTGTTGCCGAACATCAACCAGTTGTACCGTTGGCAGAGGCGCACCAGAGGCACGTTGATTCAAAGCCAAATAGCGATAGCGGCCACTTTGCACATTGGCTAGGGTTTCGAGGCTTGGGGTGGCCGAACCGAGAACAATCGGTATCTGGGTTTGCCGAGCACGCCAAACAGCTAAATCGCGTGCTGAATAGCGCAGCCCTTCCTGTTGCTTAAAAGAACTGTCGTGCTCTTCATCAATCACGATTAAACCGAGCGCGGGCAGAGGGGTAAACACCGCTAATCGGGTGCCAATCACCAATTGCGCTTGTTGTTGCCACGCCGCCACCCAAGCCTGAGCCCGTTCACCCTCGGCTAGTTGGCTATGCAAGCTGACCATCGGTGTATGTGGAAACCGATGCCGAAAACGGGCTTCGAGCTGGGGAGTGAGGCTGATTTCAGGGACTAACACCAACACCTGTTTACCCTGTGCTAATACCTCGGCAATACGGCGCAGATAGACCTCTGTTTTGCCACTGCCGGTGATGCCATGTAACAGTGTCACGCTAAAACCGGTGGCTGTTTGTTGTAGTGCCTGTACAACCTCCGTTTGTGCAGTAGTCAGGGGAGGCTGAGGCCCCAACGCCAGCGGTGGAATCTCACCGGTGGCGGTATCCTCCACACTCACCCATCCCTGCCCCCGCCATTTTTCCAGCAACTTAGCCGCTGTTGGGTAATGTTGTTTAGCGTGAGACAGGGATAAAGGCTGTTGTCGCAACACATCAAGTAAGGCTTGTTGGCGGGGAGCACGCGTTGAGCAGTGGGCTGATAATTTGCCAGCTTCAGTCAAACGATAGATCGGGTCGGTTTTTGCCTGCCATGCCTTGGGCTGCCGCAAACGCGTTGGTAAGGCGGTGAATAGTGTCGCACCGAGGGGATATAAATAGTAATCGGAGGCAAATTTGACCAAATCCAGCCAAGCAGTCGGTAGCGGTGGCAAATCGTCTAGCACTGTCTGAATGGGGCGCAATTTTGCTGGAGGCTCAAGGCTACCGGCCCCCATCACCACACCGCATAATTGGCGTGGGCCAAACGGCACCACCACCCGCTGCCCAATCGGCAACGGGGCAGGGGCGATGTAGTCAAAACAACGATCTAACGGTACATCTAACGCCACTTGTACCGTGTAGGGCGTGTCAAACAAGGTCATACAGCGTGATAAGGACGGGACAGACGATGCACGGCTTCGACCAAAGCAGCGGCATGTTCAGGTGGAACAGTTTGACCAATGCCATGACCAAGGTTAAACACATGACCATGACCTTGACCGTAACTCGCCAAAATGCGCGCTACTTCACGCTCAATCGCCGCAGGTTGGGCATGTAAGGCAACAGGGTCAAAGTTACCTTGCAGCGCGACTTTATCGCCGACTTTTTGTTTGGCTACAGCAAGATCGGTTGTCCAATCTAAACCGATAGCATCACATCCAATCGCGGCAATGTCTTCAATCCATTGCCCACCATTTTTGGTAAACACGATCACCGGTACGTGGCGGCCTTCGGCTTCACGAGTCAAACCGCTGATAATGCGCTGCATATAAGAGAGCGAGAATTCACGATAGGCGGCATGACCCAAAGCACCGCCCCAAGTATCAAAAATTTGTACCGCCTGTGCACCGGCGGCAATCTGGGCGTTTAGATAATCGGTGACAGTATCGGCGGTCACTGATAATAAATGGTGCATTAAATCAGGCCGATCATAAGCCAAGGTTTTCACGCGGCGGAAATCGTCCGAACCGCCGCCTTCGACCATATAGCAGGCTAAAGTCCACGGACTGCCGCTAAAACCAATCAATGGCACTCGACCTTGTAATGCGCGGCGAATGCTGCTGACCGCATCCATAACATAAGCCAACTCGGTGCCAACATCGGGCTTGCTGAGTGCCAAAATCGCTTTTTCATCACGTACGGGCCGCTCGAATTTAGGCCCCTCCCCTTCAGCGAAATACAGCCCTAACCCCATTGCATCAGGAATCGTCAGGATGTCAGAGAATAAAATTGCTGCATCAAGGGGAAAGCGTTCCAGCGGTTGCAAAGTCACTTCGGTTGCCAATTCTGGCGATTTGCATAAGGCCAAAAAGTGGCCAGCACGGGCACGAGTAGCGCGGTATTCTGGCAAATAACGCCCTGCTTGCCGCATCATCCAAATGGGGGTGTATTCAGTCGGTTGACGTAACAGGGCACGTAAAAAAGTATCGTTTTGTAGAGGGGGCATCATATTCTCACGATAAAAAAATTGGCAGAAACGACAAGTATAACGGTTTCGTGCCGTTCAACACTCGCCAGTCAAGGCAAGACAGACGATAATGCCGCACTTGCTGTCTTTATGCTTGGCAGCCCATTTCGCATTGCCGGTGGCTGGCAATGGCGGAAAGACATAACAAGAGGATGATCAAGATGCCTGTGCCCGGTCTCTCACTGAATGAAAACCATGCCAACGAATTGGTATTGACCTATACGCCGGTTGACGGTGCAGATGTGCCCCGTACCGACCCCATTAGCTTGTTGCGTTGGGTTGAACAACAGGGTTATGCCGGTTGGAAAATTGATGAAAATGCGCTGCGGGTGGTGGTGCAGGCGTTTAGCCAAGAGGCTGGCTTTTCTAAAGTCATCGGGCAAAAAATTGATGCCCATTATGATGTCACGGTGGTGCCTGATCGTCTGACCGCTTACCTCAAAGTGTCACCAGCTTGGGGTGGGAAAGCCGCCTCGCCACAAGATGCGGTTGCTGCTTTGCAAAAGGAAGGCATTAGCTTTGGTTTAGATGCTAAAGCGGTGTTGAATGCTGTACGCGACCAGATCGGCGAAATGGTGCTCGTCGCCCAAGGCCGCGCACCCGAGCAGGGCAAAGATGCGTGGTTTGAGCCTTTGGTGAGTGTCAATCGTGAACGTCATCCGCGCATGAATGAAAAGGGCGAGGTCGATTTACGCGATCTTGGTGTCATTCCAACAGTGGCGGAAGGGGCGCCGGTGATGCAACGGCATCCAGCTACCTTAGGTGTCGCAGGCAAAAATGTGTTGGGCGAGGATATTCCACCGCCCCCCGGTAAAGACACTCGCTTTGGCAGCCGTTTGCAAGGGGTGATGGTTGATCCAGAAAACCCCAATCTGTTGCGGGCGGCGGTTGCCGGTCAGCCGGTGTTATTGCGCGATGGGGTGAATATCGAACCGGTGGTCAAAATGGCGGTGGTGGATATCAGCACCGGCAATGTTGACTTTGTTGGCAGCCTGACGATTACAGGGGATGTGCAAAGTGGCATGAAAATCAAAGTCGGTGGTGATGTGACAGTTGAAGGTACCATCGAAGCTGCCGACATTGAGGCCGGCGGCAATATCATTGCCAAAGGCGGGATTATTGGCCAAGGGGCACATGGTGAAGGTGATGCGCCTGCACCACGTATTCGTGCAAAGGGCAATATCCGCGCTCGTTATATCGAAAATGCTATTTTGATTGCGGAACAGTCGGTGTATATCAGCGAGACCTTAATCAATTCCGATGTAATGGCGATGAATCGAATTGAGGTTGGCAAAAAAGGCACCAAAAAAGGCTACATCATGGGTGGCTATATCCGTGCTACGCAAGGGGTGAGTGCCGATTTCTTGGGGGGGCCGGGCAGTGGACATACACGTGTTTCAGTGGGTGTGAATCCTTTGTTGCAACAAATGATGGAAGCAAAAAAACAAGCCATCGCCGCCAAGGTACGGGAACATGCCGACCTCAGTAAATTAATTAAATTGTTGCAAGAAAAACCCGACAAGCGCGAGATGTTAGAACGGGCGCGTAATACTTTGCGTAAGGTGTCAGAGGAAATCTCGGCAGCAATGGAAGAGGAACGCGCTTTGTTATCAGAAGCAAAATTAGCCGATCAGGCTGATATTGTGGTGCGCGAAGGGATTTTTGGCGGCACCACCGTTACCGTCGGGCGCCGTTCAAAGTTTATTGCGGAAGATTGTGGACGTGGCGTGTTCCGTTTGGCCGAAGGTCAATTGGTCTATGCCGAGAAGAAAAATAGCTAAGAAATCGTGCAGTATGGCGGATAAGCACAGCGTATCCGCCTAATCTGTTTGTGGCCGTGGTGCGAGGGGAAGCCGTACCCAATCCCCAGCTTGCACTGAGCGCAAATTGCCATCGGCAGCGGTGGCAATTGCTAACAAAGGCTGTACTTGCGTCACGGTAACGCTGCCAACAATTTGTTCCGCTAGTCCTAACGGATCAGCAGTTGCAGTAGCAGCAAGAGGGAATGTGCGTGCTTGCCGATACACCAACAGCGTATCACCCACCGCCAAAGACGATTCACCACCGGCAGAAAGATAAAACTGCCCTTTCTCAATCCGCAGAATTCGTGCCGTAAAAGGCAAACATGATAGGGCCTCTGTCATGTGAGCGGCCATCTCACCGAGCCAATCTTGAATCTGTGCTGGCTTGGCTTCTGCCATATCGTGGGTGAATAGCTGACGCCACAGCACATTACCTGTTAAACCATCATAAACCCACATTTCCCATTGCCAACGACGGGCAGTAGGTTTTTGCACCAAGATCGGTGCCGCCCAATCGCGTTCTTGTTGTGGTGCGGTATCTTCACCCAAAAGCCAAGAGCCAACCCGCCACCCACGTCCACTCACACTGGCATCAAGAATCCGCCCTGCAACAATAAATTGGGCATGGTGTTGTGTAGCTAACTGCCGCGCTTGGGTGCTCCCACTACTAGGATGGGCATGAACGTCAGTTAATGGACTCCATGGTGCTACCCCAACGGTACGAAACCAGCCAGTGCTGGCAAGCTGATTGCCAAGCCAAGTGGGCCAATGAGGCAAATCTGAGGCCAACTCATTCCCCCCCCGATCAGGCGCCGGCGGCCAAAACGGGGTGATTAACACACTGCGGCGCAGTGGTTGTTTATCTTGCCCGACACAACTACCACCAAAATCAGAAGCAAGGGTGAGATACAGCAAATTGTTTTCTTGTCGCTCCGCAATGATGGCGGGCCGATCAAATAAAGCGCGGCCACGCAATTTACCTGCTTGATAGGCCGTACCATCACTTTGTAGGGTTTCGCTGACCGAGATATTGATACCAAGACGGCGATTGCGTTCTCGCAGCGCATCTTGATAAGCCATTTCACGGGCAACAGTCAGGCCATATTGCAGTGGTGCCACGCCAGTATCTGCGTTGGCGCCACTGCATAGCGCACCCAACAGGGCAAATTGCACTGCGGTACGACAAGAAAAACGGGACAAGGTAAACATCAATGGGCGATGTAATAGTTGCCCTTCACGGGGGCAGCGGAGGTTTTCTTCACCGTGTTATCTTGCATCGACTGATAGGCCATTAAAAATTGACGGTAGAAATCGCGATCAATTTCAATTTCAGCCCGTGCTTCGTAGCTACCATCACGGTTTTTGCTAGTGGAAACGACATTCACGCCACGCAAATAGGCATCCACATAGGTCCGGAAACCATCATGTTTCACCGCCATCGCTTCAACCGTGCTGTTACCCACCAAGCGCAATCCTTGTACTTGCTCAGCAATCGCACGATAGGCGTCGAGTTTGGCCGCACGCATTCCCAATAAGTGACGCTGAGTGGCACTCAACCCCTTGGTTGTTGGACGCGCACCATAGCCCACGACACCAATCTTGATTGGTTTGTAGGCATTCATTCAGGTCTGGTGCCGGTGGTACCACCACAGACCCCGGCCCAGCATACCCAATCGCACTGTTATCAGTGAGCACTTTGTTTGGTGTGACCTGTACTGGTTTATCCACATAAACGACAGGAGTAGGGGCTGGATGATGAACGCAGGCGGCCAACAGTGAAACCGCAGTGGCACAAGTCAAAACACGCAACATAAGCACACACCTCGAAGAAAACGAAAAACAATACGATATACGGATATGATGATACTGTCGAATGGCTTAGAAACGCGCAATAGCAGACGAATCGAGTTCACCATCACCTTGCGCGACTAGGCGGTCGATTTTCTCCTGCACCAACTTGGCTGCAGGCAAAGCCACATTTAACGCAGCAGCGGTGTTTGCCACAATCCCCATATCTTTTTGATGTAATTTAGCTTTGAACCCGGGGGCATAGTTGTCATCAATCATGCGTTGGCCGTGAATGTCTAACACTCGGCTACCCGCAAAGCCACCTAGCAAAGCCTCACGCACTTTTGCAGGATCCACACCTGCCGCACGAGCTAGTTTCATCGCTTCAGCCGCTGCTTCGATGTGAATGCCGACCATGATTTGGTTACAGGCTTTCGCAATTTGGCCGGCACCAGATTCGCCAATGTGGGTAATGCTGCGGCCCATCGCTTGTAACACCGGCATCGCTCTTGCTAATGCCTCAGCTCGTCCACCGACCATAATGGTTAAGGTGCCCTGTGTCGCACCGACCTCACCACCAGAAACAGGTGCATCTAAGAAGTCCACGCCAGCGGCTGCCAGCTTCTCAGCAATTTGACGGGCAGTCAGTGGGTTGATCGTACTCATATCAATGGCAACAAGACCAGGGTGAGCGCCAGCAATCACGCCCTCGGTACCCAACATCACCGCTTCGACATCTGGCGTATCCGAGACATTGGAACAAACTACGTCAACCTGCCGTGCAACCTCTGCCGGTGATTGGCAGAGTGTGGCACCAGCAGCGATCAATTCAGCTGCACTTTCTGGCCGCCGTGCATAGACGAACAAGCGGTGTCCAGCTTTGAGTAGGTTCAAAGCGCAAGGGCGCCCCATAATACCGAGACCAATATAACCAACATTCATGTAGAGGAATCTCCTAGTGGTGAGGGCGGCATGACGGGAATGGAAGGTAAAGCACTGTCATTACCGGCTTGTCGTTCAAGAAAATACACAAAGGCTAACACTTCAGCCACTGCTTGGTATAACTCGGGAGGGATATTGCTGTCCAAGTCAACTTGCATCAACAGGTTGACCAATTCTGGCGACTCATGAACAAAGACCCCCGATTCTTTTGCTCGATCAATAATCCGCTCTGCTAACTCACCCCGCCCTTTCGCCACCACCCGAGGTGCGGTTTGCCCTGAACCATAGGCAAGGGCAACAGCGGTTTGCCGTTTATAACGTTGGTTAGTCATGCGAACCTCGGTCAATTTGGAACTGGTTCAACGACAACCCTGCGCTTAAAAAGCCTTGTTGGAGGCGAGTCCGGTGGGTATCAATCAGTTGTGCCACATCACCGCGCTCGGTGACAAAATGCAAAGAAACCCCCTGCGGCCCCACGCTTAAACGTGCTTCAACTCCCCCAAGGGAAGGTAAATCCATCGCCAAACGGGTATGCCAAGTGCGCGCTTCTTCTTCACTGCCATAGGCTTGGCGTTCTTCGGTGCGTTGTTCTTCTGGTGGTTGTTCAATTTGCAGAATGAAAGATTGCCCCGGCCATAACTCCCCCTGAAAAGCCACTTGTCTAAACTCAAACACGTCGAGTTGTTTTGACACAATTTGTCCAAGTAAAGGGCTCATATTGACAGAGCTTGACTCTTTATTCGCGCCCTTACCAGCAAGGTCGGCCAGTTTATTGGCTAATAAAGCTTCATCAATGGTTTGACCTTCGGTGGGTTTGAGTAAGTTGAGAATAGCTCGTGGCAGTTCCGCTTTTGCTTGTGGTTGTTCTAACAACTCGGCTAAAGGACGTTCCCCTTTAAACCATTCTTTCAGATGCGATTCATAGAATAAACCGCTGCTAGAGACTAACTTTTTCAAGCCAGAGGCTAGGGTTTGGCTATCGGGAAGAGGTAAGTCTTGATCAGTGCCAAGGAGTTGAGAGACTTTGGCCGGATTATTATTAAACAGGGCTTGTGTTCCAGCCATTTGACTAGGCCAAGGTTTCGCAAGACTGGTTAATCGTGCGGTTAAATTCGCCTGTTTACCGAGTGCAGCCGCACCAAAATCGACCACTTTACCGGCAGCTTGATTGTTCCAGTTCATATCACGGCCAAAAGCAGTGTTGCGTGCTGATAGACGAGGTTCACCACTTTCTGAAGGAAACTGACTGCGAGCTTGCAGCAACAATGCCGATAAATACCGAGTCGCACCAGATAACGTAACACGGCTCATCGAGCGGTTGACTGGCTCGTTGGCAACTTCGGAGGCCATGGTGAAGGTTAAACGGGGCCCAACCGAGGCCACTTTTAACTTCATTAAAGAACCGGGTTGTGCACTCAGGGCTTGTTCGCCACGCGCACTGACGTTGAGGGTCAGCAGGTTATTCTTCACCATCACCACAAAGCGGTTATCCGGCAAGGTATTCACAACCCGCGCCGTCACCTCCTCGCCCACTTTGAGCGCTGGCAACCGTGGGGGGATAGGATTAACTTCAAGAAGAGGCTTAGCGACATCTTTGACGAAGCGGGCCAATTGCACCGGATTGAGACCGGCAACGGAATTAACCTGTTGCATAAAAAAACCTCATCAAGAAGGGGTTCGGCGATATAAGGCAACGATCAACTCGGCCTCAGAACGCGAGATGCCACAAGCTTGGGCCACTTCTGCTGCTGGTACACCACTGCGGGCTAATTCAATCGCACGTCGGTAAGGGGTGCTATTAGCATCAGGCACCGAAGGGTCAACCACCTTGGTGCGCGGTGGTGGGCTTGGCGGTTGTGCTGGCGGTACGATTTGGGGGGGCGGTGCCTCTGGCTCGGGCTCAGGTTGTGGCGGTGGGGAAACCGGCACCGAAGGCGGATCTAATACCGGATGGGAGATCGGTGATACCTCGGCCAAAGGACGTAACACATCTTCCCGCATAGGACGTCTTTCTAAGCGTTCTATACGTTGAGCGAGGGCTCGCATATCTTTTTGTAAAGCAGTCATTTGTTTTTGTAGATTTTCAAGATAAAGACTATCCAACTGTGACCGCCGGTGTCGGCGTAGTAATAGCCACATTTCCAGCGCATATAGGGCAGCCAGCGCCATCAACACCCAAATCAGATCAGACCAGGAAACTGCATGTTCCATGTTGGTAATCCATCAAATAAAAGAATACACACGACTGCAAAAGCTATTTTAAGAAAGTCTAGGTGCTTTTGGGTGACTCTACTACTGTCTTGAACGCGGCCACTTGTCACTGCTAAGCTGGTAAAACCTTGTCTCCCAAAATCAATTGCGTCCTCTCTTAGAGGGAACACACGACAGCAATCGTGGCATTTTCGCATAGAAACCCTGCTTGGGTTGTGCGCAACTTCAGCAAAACTGCTAACTTTGATGCTATGGCTACCAACTCTATCTCAAATTCTATTTTGCACGAGGCATGGGCGGCTTCTATCCAACGCCTTTCCAAACGTGAACAGCTACACCGTGCCGAACAGGAAATTTATCGACGCTTTAGCGTATTTAAAGATTATCGACCGTTACAACATGGCATACACCACAATCTGCAACAGGCGTTACCAGTCTTTCCGCCAGAGGTGATTCAGCGGGTGTTGCAATGGCATTGCGCACGTGTGCGTTATTTAAAGGCATTGCGTGCAGGTGGGGCACGATATAATTTGGCTGGGGAAGCGGTTGCTACCGTGTCTGATGAAGAACAAGCACAGGCAGCGATCCGATTGGCAAGTTTAGATGAAAAACAGGGTGTTTCTTCCGAAGGTTTGGAGACAACGACAGTGAAGCAGTTTGCGCATGGTTTAACGTTTTTGCCGGTAGAGGAAATACCGGTACCAGATACCCTGATTTTCTGTGATATCACCGATGCCGACCCAGCAGAAACACCTGCCGCAGAGCCAGCACCTGTGTCAACGGTATTGCCGGTCGCAGATACCTCGCCTTGGCTGGCACAAGTCGTGTCTCGTCCTGCCTCTGTGTATCCTCAAAAACCCAAAACATACACGATTGGCCTGCGGCGATTGGTTGCAATCAAAACAGAAAAAACACATGCCTTACAGCTGGCAACTCAACAATTGCGGCAAATGTTGGTTGATTTCGGCAGAGAATGTCCAAAGGGCATTCCACCGCGTCCAGACCCCCTACCGTCGGCGTTCCCATCCCGTCATCGCGTGGCACGGCAGATGACGCGTCCTTTGCGTTCTCAATCGCGCGCACGCCATGCCCAGTACATTGCCCAAAACCAACCGACCAGCATTAAGCTACCACCAATTGGGGTGAAGTAAACCAAGGGTTTCCAACCACAAAGGCTGTGCAGATAGAGGCTGCCAGAAAATAAAGTGGTACCGATCAATAGCAATACAGCACTGATATAAAAACGTTCAAAAACGGCTTTTTGATTTGCAATCAGCCAGAGTAGACCAGCACCTAAGGCATGCCAAAACTGATAATTGACCGCCGTATGCCAGTTCTGTAACGCAGTCGCGCTAAGTTGGTGTTTCAACGCATGGGCGCCAAAAGCGCCCAGTGCGACCCCCATGGCTAACAAGAATAGCGTATAGATCAGCACATAACGTTTCACAGCCCAAGCTCCTGCCAAATCGTATCAATTTTATGTTTGGTGGCTTGATCCATACTAATTGGCGTACCCCATTCGCGATGGGTTTCCCCTGGTAGTTTGTTAGTCGCATCCAGTCCCATCTTGCCACCTAAGCCAGAAATTGGGCTGGCAAAGTCAAGGTAATCAATCGGTGTATGCTCGATCAGCGTGGTATCTCGTACTGGATCCATGCGCGTGGTAATCGCCCAGATTACTTCTTTCCAATCACGGGTATTCACGTCATCGTCAACAATAACAATAAACTTGGTATACATAAACTGGCGCAAGAAAGACCATACCCCCATCATCACCCGTTTAGCATGGCCTGGGTATTGTTTCTTGATGCTAACCACCGCCATACGATAACTACAGCCCTCTGGCGGTAGGTAGAAATCGACAATTTCTGGAAATTGTTTTTGTAAAATCGGCACAAAAACTTCATTGAGTGCCACGCCGAGGATGGCCGGTTCATCTGGTGGTTTGCCGGTGTAAGTGCTGTGATAAATGGGCTGATGGCGCATGGTGATGCGCTCGATGGTGAACACAGGAAAATGATCTTGCTCATTGTAATAACCGGTGTGGTCACCATAAGGCCCTTCCAGTGCGACATCATTAGGATAAATAAAACCTTCCAAAACGATCTCGGCACTCGCTGGGACTTGTAAATCTGACCCAATACACTTCACCAACTCAGTGCGGCTACCACGCAATAAACCTGCAAATTGATATTCACTTAAGGAATCGGGAACTGGCGTGACTGCGCCTAGGATAGTCGCCGGATCACAACCCAAAACCACGGCAACGGGGTAGGGTTGGTCAGGAAAACGTTGTCTGAACTCGCGGTAATCGAGCGCACCGCCACGATGTGCCAACCACCGCATAATGACACGGTTACGACTTAATACTTGTTGGCGATAAATCCCCAAATTTTGTCGTTTTTTATTCGGGCCTCGGGTTACCGTAAGACCCCAAGTAATTAAAGGCGCCACATCACCTGGCCAACAATGTTGTATTGGTAGCCGGCCAAGATCAACTTCATCCCCTTCCCAAATGATGTCTTGGCATGGTGCTTTTTTCACTTCCTTCGGTGCCATGCTCAGCACCTGCTTCAGCAGTGGCAGTTTATCCCACGCATCGCGCAATCCTTTGGGAGGCTCAGGTTCTTTAAGATAAGCCAAGGTTTTACCGATTTCGCGCAGTTGCGCTAAATCTTCGGCCCCCATACCGAGGGCAACACGTTCGGGAGTCCCAAATAAATTGGCCAATACGGGAATGTCGTAGGACTTATCGCCATGTTTTGGGGTTTGAAACAACAAAGCTGGCCCGCCTTGTCGTAAAACACGGTCTCCAATCTCTGTCATTTCTAAAATGGGTGAGACTGGGCGTGAAATTCGGTGCACTAACCGTTTTTTCTCTAACAAATCGATAAAATCTCGTAGATCACGACAAACGAATGACATTTTTTTATGGCTTCTCATGCGAAAAATAGGGTTCGATGCAATGAAAACTGTCGTCAATTTGCTGCATTGAGTTCGCTGCTGTTTGATTTAAGTCATATCCACACCGGATTACCGTCTGTTTTTTACAACAACAGGGTTTTTTTCATACTCTAGCTTGGGTAGAGTGCGTGCAGTTAAAAAAGTTTACCCTGCTTGACTGTGCGGTAGTAACCGCTTGGTGGCAAGTTTTTGAAAATCGTTCGTATCTTCGGAGAAAAACATGAAAAAAATCGCTCTCGCCCTTGTGGCAGGTTCCTTGTTCGCTGGTGTTGCTGCCCCTGCTTTTGCTGAAGCTGGCGATGTGTTAGTTCGTCTGCGTGCTATCAGCATCAACCCAGAAGAATCCCGTACCGCCACTATCAATGCCTTGGGCGTGAATGTGTCGAACCAAGTGGTGCCAGAACTCGACTTGACTTACTTTGTGACCAAAAACTTGGCTGCTGAGCTGATCTTGGGTACCGCTCGTCACGAACTGAAATCTGGTGGTACAAGCTTGGGCAAAATCAGCCACCTGCCTCCAACTGTGACTTTGCAATGGCACTTCAATCCAGAAGGTCAAATCCGCCCATACGTGGGTGCTGGTCTGAACTACACCTTCTTCTACGATAACGATCTGAAATTTGCTGGTAAGAAATTGGACGTAGAGAGCGGCAGCTTCGGTGGCGCTTTGCAAGCAGGTGTTGATATTGGTGTGACCAAAGACGTGTTCGTGAACGTGGACGTCAAGAAAATTTGGATTGATACCGATGTGAAATTAGATGGTGCCAAAATTGGTAACCTCGGCATCAACCCATGGGTATTCGGTGTGGGCGTAGGGATGAAGTTCTAAGCTTTACTCATTCCCTCTCGTTGTATCTTGCGGCACTGTTTTTTGGCAGTGCCGTTTTTTTCTGTCATTTGTCGGATGGTGTTATGCCATGGTGTTGTGTTTTTTGTACACCTTTTCTGAAGATGACTTGATGTGTGTGTTTTTTGCAACACTGGCTTAAACACAAAAATGTTTTTTTAAACATGATGTTATGTGTTTTTTGTTTGCTGAAGTGCTTTGATTGTCGTGTTATGACTTGGCCGGCGTTGGTGTTTTTGCAACGATGACCGCTATATTGCACTGCAAAGACTAGTGTTCGTGTTGCGCTGGTTTTTCTCAAGCGGGAGAGCGATGTCGCCCGCTTTGTCCAACAAAAATTAAGGATTCTTGCGATGAAAAAGTTGATTGCGATTGCAATTGCTACTTTGCCAGCTGCTGCAATGGCTGACGTGGTTCTGTACGGTAAATTGGCTGCTGAAGTTGGTTACAACAAAACCTTGGGCGATTCCTTTGTGAACGCACCTAACGGTGACCTGAAAGGTGGCATGACCGTCAACATGGTTGACACCTCTCGCATCGGTTTCAAAGGTTCTGAAGATCTGGGCAATGGCCTGAAAGCGATTTGGCAAGTTGAGCAAGGCCTGAGCTTTGACGACAACTCCACTGGCAACCGCTTTGCAACCCGCGACAGCTTCATCGGTGTTGAAGGTGGCTTTGGTAAAGTGCGCGTAGGTCGTTTGTCCACCTACCAAAACAGCGACATGGAACAAGTTGATCCATGGATGTACGGTTCTGCTAAAGGCAGCGTGAATGGTCTGGGTATCTTCACCCGTACCGATGGCCGTGTAAACAACGCTATCCGCTACGACAGCCCTAACTTCGGTGGCTTCACTGTGTCCGCTCTGTACGGTGCTGACGAAGTGCGTGCTTACAATGCTGGCGAGCGCACTGACAAAAACACCGCTAACTTGGCTGTTGCTTACAGCAACAACGGCATTTTCGCCGCTTATAGCTACTTGCGTTATGGCGATGCCATCAAGAACAACGAAGCTGGTCACGGCCATCGCGTAGAAGCCGGTTACGATGCTAACAACCTGTACGTGGCATTGGGCTACCAGCAAGTTAAAGGCGGCGAAGAAGCTAGCTACGGCTCTTACTCCGGTGCGATTCCAGCTGGTTTAGCCGGTAACGAAGTGAAAACTCGCGAAATGGCATTGACTGCTTCCTACACCATCGGTGCTATCACACCTCGCGTGTCCTTCGCTAAAGGCTGGGACATGAAAGTGAACGGCACAGAAATTAACGACTCTGGCTACAACCAATTCGTGATCGGTGCTGACTACGCATTGTCCAAGCGCACTGCTGCTTACGTGTCCTACGGTCAAGTGAACTGGGACAGCAACATCGCTAAAGATACCGACAAAGAGCAATCTTTCGGTGTTGGCGTGCGTCACAACTTCTAATTTTTTCCTCGCAAGAGGGTTAAATTAAGAATCAAAAAGGCAGCTTCGGCTGCCTTTTTTGTTGCGCTGTTAGGGCTTGACAGTGGGCTATCCTCCTCACGATACTGCAGCAGTCTTTATTCTTTACAAATATCTACCTTGGACGACATTCCCTTATCCACGCTATCATTAGCTTTGGTGTTGTTGTTATTGTTGTCTGCTGGTTTCTCTATGTCAGAAACGGCAATGATGGCAGCCAATCGCTTTCGCTTAAAAAGTCTCGCCACACAGGGTCATCGCGGTGCAAAACTGGCGCAAACCCTATTAGCGCAAACCGATAAGTTGCTCGGCGTGATTCTACTAGGAAACAACTTTGTTAATTCCGCTGCCGCCTCTCTTTCAACAGTCATTACGTTCCGATTAGTTGGCCAAAATGAAGCAGCACTCGGTATTGCAACTTTAGGCGTTACCTTTGCCATTCTGGTTTTTTCTGAAGCCACACCAAAAGTCATTGCTGCAACACATCCCGACAAAATTGCAGTCGTAGCAAGTTATCCGCTGACTGGATTATTAAAACTGTTTTATCCGGTTGTATGGTTTGTGAATCTATTTGTTAAGACCACCATCCGTCTTTTGCGTGTACAACCACAACCGGAAACACCCATGTTAACCCCAGAAGAACTACGGGTATTGGTGTTGGAATCGGGACAGTTTGTTGAAAAAAAGCACCAAAGCATGCTGCTCAATTTATTCGAGCTCGAAAACCAGACAGTGGACGATGTGATGGTGCCACGTGGTCAGATTGAGATGATTAACCTCGCTGATGAAATGGATATCATCGACCATCAGCTGCGAACTTGTCACCACACACGGTTGCTGGTGTGCGAAGGGAATCAAGACAACATCGTTGGTATTTTACATGCCAAGAAAGTATTGCATCTTTCAAGTGAAGATCTCAGCGTTGATGCGCTACGTTCTGTGTTGCGTGTTCCTTACTTTATCCCTGCTGGCACACCACTCTTTACGCAATTACAAAGCTTTCAAGAAAACCATCGCCGCATTGCGATTGTGGTAGATGAATATGGTGAGTTACTCGGCTTGGTCACGCTGGAGGACATCCTAGAACAACTGGTTGGACGGTTTACCACCCAAGCCCCTGCACGCGACAACCGATTATTGGCCAAAGAAGATGGCATGTTAGAAGTGGATGGCACAATACAGTTACGAGAACTGAATCGTCTATGTGGGACAAACTTCCCTCTCGATGGCCCCAAAACCTTAAATGGTTTAATCCTCGACTATTTTCAAGACATTCCCGAAGTTGGCACCTGTTTCAAACGCTATGGTTGTGTATTTGAAATTCTGCAAACACATGAGCGTGCAGTGAAACGTGTCAAACTGATTCCCTGTGTTCGCTGATGTTAGCTTTGGCCTGTGTACTTGGTTTACTGTGTGGTAGCTTTTTAAATGTTGTGATTTATCGGCTACCGCACATGCTCATGTCGGTTGAAGCCTCCCCCCGATTTAACCTAGCGTGGCCGCCTTCTCATTGCCCGCATTGCCAACATCGATTAGCGGCCGTAGATTTAATCCCGATATGGAGCTTTTTGGCGCAAAAGGGACGCTGCCGCTATTGCCATTCGCCAATCTCACACCGTTATCCACTCATCGAATTTTTTACCATGCTTTGTTGGGGCGGTTCATATTGGTTAACTGCAACCCCCATCACTGCTGTGATGACGGCGTTGTTCCTCAGCCTGTTACTTGCTCTCACCATAATCGACATCCAACATCTATTATTGCCGGATGTCCTGACATTTTCTTTGTTATGGTTGGGGCTTTTGTGGACCGTATTGGGCCCAGAACAACGTCTCTCGACACAAGAAGCCGTACTTGCCGCCGCCCTTGCCTATCTTTTGCTATGGCTTGTTGCTCAGGGCTATTGGCTATGGCGAGGGGAAATAGGGCTAGGTTTAGGCGATGCCAAGTTATTTGCCGCCATTGCAGCGTGGATTGGCTTAGAAAATTTGCCTTTGGTGTTATTATCTGCCTCGTCGTTAGCCGCTTTATATGGTTTGTTGTGGCGTCAGCGACAGCAAACACCTTATATTCCGTTCGCGCCTGCACTCGCCTTCGCTGGTGCGGCAATCTATCTGTGGCAGATAGTGTCTTCTCAGTAAAAGGATTCACCCCTTGTTGCCGCCCGTGACTTTACCTGCGCTTCCCGTCAATCTTTGGGTCCTTGGTCTCACCGGGGGAATTGGCAGTGGTAAAAGTGCCGCCGCCGCCCATTTTGCGACATTGGGCAGTGCAGTAATTGATACTGACGTGATTGCTCACCAGTTAACCGGTGCCGAAGGCGCTGCCATGCCAGCTTTAGAGGCGGTATTTGGTCGGGACTGTCGTTTAGCCGATGGTGCATTGAATCGCGCTTGGATGAGGCAGCGAGTGTTTAATCAGCCAGCCGAGAAACAAAAACTGGAACAGGTTTTACATCCATTGATCTTGGCACAAAGCCTACAGCAGTTAAACCAAGTCACCACGCCGTATGCAGTGCTGGTGGTGCCATTATTATTCGAGCTAGGGCATTACACCCCATATTTATCACGTACGCTGGTGGTCGATTGTACGGAGCAGCAGCAAATCGATCGGGTACAACAGCGGAGTGGATTGACGGTAGAACAGGTGCAAGCCATCATGGCCAATCAACTGCCACGTGCACAGCGACTTGCTGCAGCGCAAGATGTGATTGACAATAGCAAAGATTTATCACACTTATTGCTGCAAGTTGAGCAGAAACATCACTATTATCTAGCGCTTGCCAAGCAAGCTGCTTCCAGATTGTAGTTCATTCCTATTCTTTTCCTTTGGCCACGCAGTGATTTGCTTTGAATTTCCCCTCGCAGAAAAAATTCGCACTCTCTTGCGCCTAGAAGATATTTTCAAGCGCTTAGCGTTTTTTCAACAGCAAGAACAAGGACATGCGCATTATATTGCGCTGGTAGTATTGTTTGAATTGCTCGATTTAGCCGGCCGTTTAGATTTGAAATCTGAATTGGTACAAGAGTTGGACAAACAGAAGCATATTCTCGAAGGCTTGCGTGATAATCCATTGATCGCAGAAGACAGTTTAGATGCCACGCTGGAGAGAATTGAGCAAACCTCAGCCCAATTATTAGAAAATAGTGGTCGCCTAGGGCACCATTTACGCGAACATGAATGGCTCAACAGTGTGCGCCAACGTGCAAATATTGCTGGTGGCGTGAATGAATTTGATTTGCCGTCGTTGCATTACTGGCAAAATTTAGCCAGCGCAGAGCGTGGTGAATTATTGCAACAATGGGTGCAACCGCTTTTGCCGGTGAAAGAAGCTGTCGATATTCTGTTAAAGCTATTACGCCATCGCGGCAAAAAAATAGCTCATCTTGCGCCACGAGGCGCTTTTCAACAGATGTCAGGTGGTAACGTTTTCCACCTATTGCGGCTAGAGATGGCAGCAGACATTACAGCGATTCCAGAAATCTCAGCCAGTAAATATGCTGTTAATGTTCGCTTTATCACACCAAATTTTGATGGCGGAGGGAAACAAGTTATCGATCAAGCCATTCCCTTCACCATGACGTATTGCAAACTATGAAGAGAAGAAAATATGGCTGTGCGTACTGTATCGTGCCCGATTTGTCGGAAATCTGTCGTGTGGGAACCAGAGAGTCTATATCGTCCGTTTTGTTCTGAACGATGTAAATTGATTGATCTTGGTGCATGGGCAGAAGAAAAATATGCTGTTCCAGCGCAAGACGAAACACCAAGCCAAGAAGGTCAGCGAGAATAAAAAAATCGCCGTGATGTTGACGGCGATTTTTTTCTATCTGAAAAAAACAAAAAAGCCCGCATTAAGCAGGCTTCTTTATTTTGGGGTGGCTGATGGGACTCGAACCCACGACAACCGGAATCACAATCCGGGACTCTACCAACTGAGCTACAGCCACCAGTGTAAACACTTTTGCGCCTTTGGCGCGCCCGACAGGAGTCGAACCTGTGACCCTCGGCTTAGAAGGCCGATGCTCTATCCAGCTGAGCTACGGGCGCTTTCTGTTGCCTGATGGTCAGGGACACCAGTCAGAAGAATTCTTGGTCGGGGCGGTGGGATTCGAACTCACGACCACCTGGTCCCAAACCAGGTGCGCTACCAGACTGCGCTACGCCCCGCCGATCAAGAGACCCGAATATTATAGATAAAATTTCGGGTTGTCAACACAAGTTGAGGCAAGATGTAAAAAAATGCGAAAATTCTGTTTTAGCCACCCTGAAGCGGATGCTTATATGACTGCCCAACTGATTGACGGAAAAACTATTTCTGCTGCTTTGCTTGATCGTGTTGCCGAAGGTGTGCAAACACGCTTAGATCAAGGTTTGCGCGCACCAGCCCTTGCGGTGATCCTCGTGGGCAATAATCCTGCCTCAGAAATTTATGTGCGTAACAAAAAACGTTCATGTGAAAAAGTCGGTATTCGCTCGCTGTCTTACGATTTGCCAGCCTCAACGACACAAGAAGCCTTATTGCAGTTGGTTGCCACATTGAACCAAGACCCTGAGGTTGACGGCATCTTGGTTCAACTGCCACTGCCTGAACACATCAACCCAGAAACCATTATTGCAACCATCGATCCGAAAAAAGATGTAGATGGTTTTCATCCTTACAACGTCGGTCGCCTAGCGTTAAAAATGCCACTGTTACGTCCATGCACGCCACGTGGTGTGATGATTATGTTGGAACACGCCGGCATTGAGGTAAAAGGCAAACACGCGGTGGTGATTGGGGCATCAAACATTGTGGGCCGGCCAATGGCATTAGAGTTGTTGTTGGCTCGTGCTACGGTAACAGTTTGCCACTCGGCAACAGCTGATTTAGCGGCAGAAGTGCGGCGGGCAGATATCGTTGTGGCAGGGGTAGGACGGCCTTTCTTTGTCAAAGGCGATTGGATTAAACCCGGTGCCGTGGTAATTGATGTCGGGATTAACCGTCTTGAAGATGGCAAAGTAGTCGGGGATGTTGATTTTGCCGCAGCACAAACCGTGGCATCGGCCATTACCCCAGTCCCAGGTGGAGTGGGTTTGATGACCGTCGCGACACTGCTGCAAAACACCCTCGATGCAGCCAATTTACACGCGAAATAATTGAGGCACAGCCAGACATTGCCCCAGCGGCGGTGTCTGGTTTGCTGGTCTTTGATTTGATTTTTCTTTTCACCGGATGCTTTATGTCGCACAAACATTCCGCCACTTTGTTGATCTGTTGCCCAGATCGCAAAGGCTTGGTGGCAACCATTGCTAATTTTTTATTGTCTTACAACGCCAATATTTTGCATGCCGATCAGCATCAAGATGCCGATGGAGGCTTATTTTTGATGCGAGTGGAGTGGGCTTTAGACGGTTTTACCTTACCGATTGCTGATTTTGCAGCAGCATTCGAGCCGATTGCCCGTGAAAATCGGATGGAATGGAAAATGGCCCTTTCGGAAAACAAGCCGAAAATCGCGATTTTTGTTTCCAAATACGAGCATTGTTTAATTGATTTACTGCATCGCTGGCGTATTGGTGAGCTGCACTGTGAAATCCCCTTGATTATTTCTAATCACGAGGATTGCCGCCGCATCGCCGAATTTAATGGGATTCCCTTCCATGTCGTACCGGTCACACGGCACAATAAAGCGGAACTTGAGCAACAACAGTTTGCCTTATTAGAGCAACATGGCGTGGACCTGATTATTTTGGCGCGCTATATGCAGGTGTTGTCGGAAGAATTTGTGCAACGCTACCCCAATCGGGTCATCAATATTCATCACAGTTTCTTACCAGCTTTCGATGGAGCCAAACCGTATCACCGCGCACATGCTCGTGGGGTGAAACTGATCGGTGCCACCAGCCATTATGTCACCGAACAATTGGATGAAGGCCCGATTATTGAACAGGAAGTCACTCGAATCTCTCATCGTGATGATGTCGATGATTTGATTCAGAAAGGACGTGATTTAGAGCGGATGGTGTTATCTCGCGCGGTGCGTTGGCATTTAGACAACCGCATTCTGTCTTACAACAACAAAACGGTGATTTTCGACTAATGTTTGCTCGACTTGTGCAAGATGCACTTGATTTGATGCGGTTTAGAATCCGGCCAATTGGCCACTATCAATATCCGCTTTCGGCAGTGATTCTGTGGTTATTATGTTTGGGATTGGCGTCGGCTTTGGTTGCCGACACCTTTACCGGCGGCATGGCCAATCGACTGGCTTTCTTTATGGCAGTCAATGTCGTTGAGAGTGGCTTATTGGCGTGGTTTATGGCGTGGTGGTTGCGCCAATCTGGTTGGCAAGGCCAAGAATCTTTATTTGGATTGGTGGTGTTGTCGCACACACCACAACTGCTAGAACCCTTGTTATTGGCGGTGCCGGCACCGCTCGATAGCTTTTTAGCCTTTGGTTTAGCCGCGTGGGGCATCACCATTCTGGTTCAAGCACTCCATCTGACCACTGCCATGACACGCGGACGGGTGATCGTCGGGATGATTTTGTTTATGCCGATAGCGGTGTTTGCACTTAGCTTGATGTTGGGCGCCGCTGCGCATCAGGGATGGATTAACTTGCCACAGGAACTCACCACACCTGAGGCCACCCCCACTACCCCAGCGCCAACTGAACCGACCCCACCGAATCACAGCGGGGTGATGGACAGTTAGTCGTGGCTGTCTTCGCCATCGCTAAAGCCACAAAAGACTTCACGCATCAGTTTTAAGACTTCTAATGTGCGTAAGTCACCTAAGCGATAGTAAACCCGATTGGCGTCTTTGCGTGTTCGCAAGACGCCTTTTTCACGCATCACGGCGAGGTGTTGCGAGATATTACTTTGTGAAGTACCGACTTGTTCGACAATCTCTTGCACACTGACTTCGCGGTCTTGCAACACAGAAATAATTTTTAAGCGTAGCGGATGTGACATCGCCTTCATGGCACGAGAGGTCTGCTCGATATGCGTATAGTTGGATGGCAAGGCCAGGCTCCGGTAAAAGGCGGTAAAAACCGTTACAATCGTAAGTTGTTTGGCTGTAAACATCAACAAGCCCTAATATTAACCACCGAATAGATTCTTGCACTATGTCGAATGTAACCCCTGTTTTGCTGTTGATTTTGGATGGTTTTGGTCATCGACTTGAGGGAGAGGACAATGCAATTTTGCATGCTCAAACCCCCAACTGGGATCGACTGCGCCGTGAATACCCTTATACAACCTTAGATGCTTCTGAACACGCGGTTGGTTTACCTTCGGGTCAGTTTGGTAACTCA
Organism: Aquaspirillum serpens DSM 68; assembly: GCF_000420525.1. Lineage (GTDB taxonomy): Bacteria > Pseudomonadota > Gammaproteobacteria > Burkholderiales > Aquaspirillaceae > Aquaspirillum > Aquaspirillum serpens. The sequence continues at coordinate 8,475 of NZ_ATVC01000018.1, read as the reverse complement.
GAAGTCGGCCACCTGAATATTGGCGCTGGGCGGGTGGTGCAACAAGATATCAGTCGCGTAGACCTCGATATTGAAACCGGTCAATTTGCCAATAATGCAGTCATCACCGAAGCGATTGCGACAGCAAAACGTCAAGGTGTGCTTCATATCATGGGCTTGTTGTCAGATGGTGGTGTTCACAGCCATGAAGCGCATATCCATGCCTTAATCCAAGCCGCACACACTGCCGGTGTGCCAGCGATTTATGTGCACGCCTTTTTAGATGGCCGTGATACCCCACCACGCAGCGCCCACACCTATCTTGATCGATTAAACACCGTTTTGGCTGGCTGCCCACAGGCACGCTTAGTCAGCATGGTCGGTCGTTATTGGGCAATGGACCGCGACAAGCGTTGGGAGCGTGTATTACCGGCGTATCAGTTATTGGTGGAAGGCGAAGCCGCTTATCACGCCGCAGATGCCAACTCCGCCCTTGATGCCGCTTATGCCCGTGATGAAAACGATGAGTTTGTGCAGGCCACAGTGATTGGTGAGCCGGTCAAGATGCAAGATGGCGATGTGGTGCTGTTTATGAATTTCCGTGCCGATCGTGCCCGCCAACTGACCACCGCGTTGACCGATCCAGCCTTTGATGCCTTTGCTGCGCGGCGGGTGGCTTTCTCTTATTTTGCTTCATTGACCAGCTATGGCGAGGCCTATCAACATCCGGTGGCCTACCCACCACAAAAAATCCGGCAGACTTTAGGTGAATATTTATCCGGCTTGGGTTTACGCCAGTTGCGGATTGCTGAAACAGAAAAATACCCTCATGTTACCTACTTCTTTAACGGTGGCGAGGAGGCGGTGTATGAAGGTGAAGATCGCATTTTGGTGCCATCGCCCAAAGTAGCAACCTACGACTTACAGCCCGAAATGAATGCCCCCGAAGTCACCGCCCATATTGAACAGGCCGTTGCCTCGGGACAGTACCACGCAATTATCTGTAACTACGCCAACGGTGATATGGTCGGTCACACCGGTGTGATGCCAGCAGCGATTAAAGCGGTTGAAACCCTCGATCAATGCGTGGCGCGTTGTGTCAGCGCGATGCTGGCAGCCGGCGGTGAAGTGTTGATTACGGCCGATCATGGCAACTGCGAACAAATGCACGACCATGCACATAACCAAGCGCATACCCAACACACCTTAAATCGTGTGCCATGTTTGTATATTGGTCAGCGTGCGGCGCATTTTGTTGGCGAGGGCGCATTACGCGACATCGCCCCTACGCTGTTGGCGATGATGGGCTTGTCCCAACCTGCAGAAATGACAGGCCGCAGCTTATTACACTTTGATTGATTGCGAAGTTACTATGAGAAAGCTGCCGGTGGCGGTATGGCCTTGGTGTGTGATTGCCTGTTTGGGTGGTGGAGCGGCCGCGATGACGTGGGCGGCTCCCGAGGCTTTGCCCAGTTCTCCTGCCGCGCCACAGGCAGACTTAAAAGATATTCGGCAACAAATTCAAACGCTGTCAAAAGAAATCAAAGAAACAGAAGAAGACCACAGCGAGGCCAGTGATGCGTTGCGGCAATCTGAAATTGCCATCAGTCAGGCCAAGCGTGCGCTGGCTTCATTGACCGAGCAAAAAGACCGCTCGGAAGGTGAACGCGGCCAAGTTCGACAGCAAATTCAAGACATTCAACAGGGGATGAAAGCCACGCAGGAACGTATTGCCCGTGTGTTGCGTAATCAACACCGTGTGGGCGAAAGCGATGTCCTGAAACAGTGGTTAGACCAAAAAAATCCCAATCAAAATGCCCGCGAACAAGCGTACCAACACTATTTAGCGCGGGCCGAACATCAAGTCATCAACCGTTTGCGTGAGCAGCTCGGCGAGTTACAGCGTTTATCGGCGCAATTGGCGTCTGAGAACCAGCGTTTACAAAAGATTGCCGGCGAACAGCAGCAACAAACGCAAAAACTCGAAGCAGAAAAACAACAACGAGAACAATTAGTCGCCAAACTGTCGAACCAAATTCGGCAACAGCAACAACAAATTGGCAAATTACAGGCTGATGAAAAACGGTTGACGCAATTGATTGAACAAATCAATCGTGAAATTGAACGTAAACGGCGTGAAGAAGAAGAGCGCCGACGCGCAGAAGCCAAGCGCCAAGCCGAATTAGCCGCCAAACGCAAAGCAGAAGAAGCCAAGCGTCGGGCGGAACTCGCTGCCAAACGTGAAGCCGAACGCCGAGCACGAGAACAAAAACTGGCAGAAGCCAAAGCGGCACAAGCGCGTGCCGCAGCGCGTGCCGAGGCAAAGCAAGCGCAACAACATCGTGCGGAAGTGGCTCGTCTTGAAGCGGAAAAACGCCGTTTTGAACAAGAGCAAGCCAACCAAAAAGCGCAAGAAGCGCGTGTTGCAAAACAAGAAGCCGAAGCGGAACAAAGCAGCAAAACCACACCACCGCCCGAACCGGCTGCGGCTGGCCGAGGGTTTGCCGCATTAAAAGGGAAAATGCGCCTACCCACCTCGGGCGCCATCACGGGCCGTTTTGGTACACGGCGCGGTGAAACCAGCACGGTGTGGAAAGGCATTTTTATCCAAGCGCCGGCGGGACAGGCGGTGCGGGTGGTTGCCGAAGGTCGTGTGGTGTACGCCGATTGGCTGCGTGGTTTTGGCAATATGGTGATTGTCGATCACGGCAATAGTTATATGAGCATTTATGGCGGCGCAGAGGCGTTATTGAAACAAATCGGTGATCGTGTCCGCGCAGGTGATACGATTGCCACCACCGGTGCCAGCGGTGGGGCTGCGGAAAGCGGTTTGTATTTTGAAATCCGTCATCTGGGACAGCCCATCAACCCTCAGCAATGGGTCGGTGGTTAAAGAATACGATCAAGGAATCAGCAATGTCGAATTTACGCAATACCTTTGCTTTGGTGACGGGTGGGGCCGTACTCGGTGCGGTGCTCACGATGAGCGTGTCTGCAGTGGCAGAACGCGAAGCCAGTGCACCTTTGCCATTGAATGAGCTGCGTACCTTTGCCGAAGTGTTTGGCCGCATCAAACAAGATTATGTTGAACCGGTTGAAGATAAAAAACTGATTAACGAAGCGATCAATGGCATGTTGACTGGGCTTGATCCCCATTCTGCCTATTTAGACCCTGAAGCCTACAAAGAATTACGAGAAGGCACACAGGGCGAGTTTGGTGGTCTTGGGATTGAAATTGGTTCGGAAGACGGTTTTATTAAAGTCATTGCCCCGATTGAAGATACCCCTGCTTTCCGTGCGGGCCTGAAAAGTGGTGATCTGATTGTCAAAATTGATGAAACCTCGGCGCGTGGGCTGTCAACCACCGATGCAGTGAAAAAAATGCGCGGCAAGCCGGGGACAAAAATTACCCTGACCATTGCCCGTAAGAGTGAGAATCGCACTTTCACCGTACAAATTACCCGCGCCATTATCAAAACCAAGAGTGTGCGTTGGAAATTATTAGAGCCCGACTACGGCTATGTGCGCGTGGCGCAGTTCCAAGAACACACCGTTGAAAATCTGGTCGATGCCTTAGTATCCGTGTCAAAAGACAATAAGAAACCACTCAAAGGGTTAATTATTGATTTGCGTGATGATCCGGGTGGTTTACTCAATGCAGCAGTGGGCGTATCGGCAGCATTTTTGCCAAAAGATGCGCTGGTGGTTTACACCGAAGGCCGCGCCCCCGATGCCAAAATGCGCCTGACCGCCTCGGTACAAAATTACAGCCGGAAAGGCGAAGATCCGTTAAATCGCTTACCTGCGGAAATGCGTGATATACCACTGGTGGTGTTGGTGAATGCTGGAACAGCTTCGGCATCTGAAATTGTGGCAGGGGCCTTGCAAGACCATAAGCGAGCGGTGGTAGTCGGGGTGCAAACCTTTGGTAAAGGCTCTGTGCAGTCGATTCTGCCGTTGGGATCTGCTGGTGGGATTAAATTAACCACAGCACGTTATTTCACCCCCAATGGCCGTTCTATTCAGGCAAAAGGGATTGAGCCGGATGTCGTAGTAGAAGAACAAACCACACAAAAAGCGGCGGCAAGCCCCCAAACCCCATTGCGTTTACGCGAGGCCGATTTAGAACATCACTTAAGCAACCCAAGTGATAAATCAGCTCCAAAATCGGTTACGCCGTTAACACCGGTGGAACAAAAAGAGGATAAACCAGAATCCACCGTCAATCCGCGTGACCCGAATCCAAAAACGGATAATCAGTTGGGTCAGGCCTTAAATATCCTCAAGGTGCAACGCATTCTGGAAAGCAAAAACACCAGTCCAGCAAAACAGTAAGTAATCAGGTGTAGCGAAGGATCAGGGCGCACCATGCTGCGCCCTACTTGCATATCTTTGCGCTTGGACGAATACTGGAAAGCAAAACCACCAGCCCTACCCGACCAAAACCCAGCCAATGATAAAAAACAGGGTGTTGGGGTGTTTGATGTGATGTGAGGAGGACTTGTTATGCCACACCGCCGCCCACCGGTTCACGAACTGTTTAAGTGTCACGATATCGTTTTTCACCCTTTCCCCCCCGGTCAAGCAGAACAAGCTGCGCAGCGGTTACAACACGTCGCAGGCGTATCGGCGCTGGCCTTCCCGCATCAAAACCGTGTGTTAGTCACCTATGTCTTAGGGGAATCGTCGCTGGCAGCGCTGTTGCAATGGCTACAGGATGAAGGTTTTCACATCGACAACAACTTATTACAAAAGCTGCATCATGCTTTGATTACCTACTGTGAAGCAGTGCAATTAGAAAATCTGGCAGAACCAGCCAAACCCACCAAGAGCCATGAAGCCTATTCAAAGGTGTACGAGCAACATTTGCATGGCGATCATGACGACACGCCAGAAGAACTCCGGCGTGCCCTTTAGGCCATCAAATTAAGACTTAGTAATCGTGGCGAACCAGCGCCGCGGCAAAGAAACCATCGGTACCATGTTGGTGGGCGGTGAGGTTGAGATACTCGTCAGGCATCGTCAGATCAACCCGTTGTGCCGCTAACAGCTCATTGACCGGAAGCAGGCTAAATTGCGGATTATCAGCAAGGAAGGCCTGAACGATTTCTTGGTTCTCCGCCGGCAAAATACTACATGTGGCATACACCAAACGGCCACCGACTCGCACCAGACGAGAAGCCGACTGCAAGATATTGCGTTGCAAAGTATTGAGTTCGGCGACCGATTCCGCGTTTTGCCGTAATTTCAAATCAGGATTACGACGCAAAGTGCCCAAGCCTGAACACGGGGCATCGACCAACACCCGATCCATTTTATTCACCAAGCGGCTGATACGGCTGTCGCGTTCATGCTCAATCCGTTGTGGGTGAACATTCGACAAACCAGAGCGTGCTAGGCGTGGCTTCATCTTGCTTAAGCGTCCTTCGGCAACATCAAAGGCGTACAGACGACCTGACGATTGCATCATCGCCCCCAGCAACAAGGTTTTGCCACCGGCACCAGCACAGAAATCGGTCACCATCTCGCCACGCTTTGGCGCCAGCAACAAGCCTAATAATTGGCTGCCTTCATCTTGCACTTCGACTTTACCGCCCGCGAATAAACTGTGTTTATTCAAAGCAATTTTGTCTTTTAAGCGGATACCAAATGGTGAGTACGGTGTCGCTTCAGCGGCAATACCCTCACGCTCCAATTGTGCTAACACATCTTCGCGTTTGGCTTTAATGGTATTGACCCGTAAATCCAACGGCGCAGGGCGTTGCATACCACGACCCAAGGCCAAAATAGCCTCGTCGCTCATCCCACTGCCTTGCAATGAGGTCACGGCCCACGGCGGTAATTCGGCTTGTTCAGATAGGGTTAATTCAGGATGCGCACCTTTTAAGGTCACCACCCATTCTTTTTCATCACGACCCAAATCATGCTCAATCGCCCGAATCGGTACACCGCGCAATTTAATCAGCGCAGCAATGGCAAAAGCGCGAGGGGTATCGTATGGCGCAATCAAAACGCGCAAATAGGACAAGCGGCGCAGCGTAGCAAAAACCGTTTCTGCAATATGGTGGCGGTCGCTGGCACCCAATTTCGGATGGGTACGGAAAAAATGCGATAACACAGTGTCTGCTGGATGCTCAGCCGGAAGAACACGGTGCAGGGCACTGACAATCGCCAGTAAAGGAATTGGGGAGGAAGAATCAGCCATGGGCTTGGGGTCTTTCTTTAGGAGGGCGTTCCAATTGGGTTTCGCCGTTAATACTGAGAAAAATCAATCGTTGATCGAGCGTCAGCTCGGGGCTATGCCGCCGGATGCGCAAAGGAAGATTGGCAAATTGTGGGGCAAACCAAAATTCGGTACTTTCTTGATCGGTTTGGCTGGCGAGATGAATGACCGGAATCGAGTGTGATTCTAGGGTAAAAGTCGCCTCGCCCATCACGGTCAAAGGGTAATGATAGAGTTTACGGCCATTGGTGACTGCTAATTGTTGTTGTAAAACTGATGCGCCCTGCAAGGCAATATGGAATGCCACGCTGAGAATATCTTGTGCCGCATCAGGCAAGGGGCTGAGATGTTCAAGCTGTGCCCCATAACGCAACTGTTGTTGTGCGTAATCAAACTCGGCTTGTTCGCGCACTTGTCCTTTACGTTCACCAGAAAATCGCCGTGGTTTCAGACCATTTTTGTCAATCTGGCCCTCACTCTGATACAGCAGCGGACGGCTAAATACCGGCTGCAATCGCAACTGTAGCTGGTAATCCGCACCCTGTTGTTGCCAATTCAACTCCGCCAATCCCGCCAATAAACTGCCATAAAACACCTCATAGCGCAGCAAAGCATGTTGTGGAAACAGCGGCACCTCGGTTTGTGTGGGTGGTTGCTGTGCTGCGGTAGCGTCATCGGTCTCTGCGGGTGTTTCTGCTACGGCTGGCGGTATCTCGCTTGGATCAGGTATGAGATCGGTGGGATCAGGTGATGGTGGCTCGACAGGAGAAAGGGTGATGCTGGGCTCAGCGACAGCAGAGGCGACAGGCGGAGGCGCGATGTTGACTGCCACGGTTTGCTGAACCCATGTCACCGACAACGGGCTAACGGGTGCAGCTACCTCGGGTGCAGGCAGTTGCCATCCCCCCTGTGTCAACACGACTACATGACACAGAAGGGACAGCCCGATTGCCACACTCAGCGGCATTCGCATGACGTTAAGACCTATACCATCACAACTCGATTGCCGCGAATCTGCAAACGCCCTGCAACAAAATCAGCCACCGCTTGTGGATACAGCTGATGTTCAATTTTTAAGACCTTAGCCGCCAAACTATCGGCATCTTCATCATCCGCCACATTCACCACCCCCTGCGCAACAATGGGGCCATGATCCAACTCGGCAGTCACAAAATGCACGGTACAACCAGCCACTTTACAACCCTCGGCAATCGCTCGTTCATGGGTATGCAGCCCAGGGAAAGCCGGCAGCAGGGAAGGGTGGATATTTAACATCCGTCCTTCGTAGTGACGGGTAAACTCGGGGGTCAGAATACGCATAAAGCCAGCCAACACCACCAAATCGGGTTGATAGCTGTCGATACAATCTGCCAAGGCTTGATCAAACCCTTCGCGGCTCGAGAATGCTTTATGGTCAACTACCGCAGTCGCGATACCTCGCGCAGCAGCCCAAGCCAAACCGGCGGCATCGGGTCGGTTCGAAATCACCGCTGCAATTTGGGCACCGCTGATTTGCGCGTCCACGATGGCCTGCATATTCGAACCACGACCAGAAATCAGAATCACAACATTCTTCATAGAATCTCCGCAAGGAAACCCGCGATTTCAATCGCGGGAGGAATTGCGGGTGCGCGAAGCGCACCATGTGGTATAAACTGTGACGTATGGTTGATGTTGTCACGAAACATAATTGTGTCTATCAAACGGCATACCGAGTATGTCACCAAGAGGCGATAAGGGATGATGCGCACGGCGTCGATTCGGCTTGATATGACGGCAGAACACGCGGGCCGTCTTGCAGCACTTCAAGTGGTCTATGCGGACGCCTGCAACCGTCTTGTTCCCATCGTGCGCGAGCACCGTCTGTATAACCGCGTCGGTCTGCACCAGCGCACCTATACGATGCTGCGCGAAGCGACGCCGCTGGGCAGCCAGATGTGCTGCAACGCCATCTTCTCGGTCTGCAAGGCGTATAAGGCACAAAAAGAACTCGGGCGCATCAGGAAGGATGCCCCCATTCCCGACATTCGCTTCAACCGCGCCAGTGTCCACTTCGACAAACGCACCTACACCCTCAAAGGCAAGACCGTCTCGCTCTATACCCTCGATGGGCGTATCACCGTGCCGTTGCGTCTCGGCGAACACCAGCGCCGCATCCTCGAATCCGGCCAGCCGAAGGAGGCGGAGCTGGTCTTGCGCAAGGGGCAATGGTTTTTCAACCTCGTCGTCGAGCAGGGCGACGTTGAACCCGTGGCATCCGGCCCTGTGCTGGG
>NZ_ATVC01000017.1 GCF_000420525.1 Aquaspirillum serpens DSM 68 | reverse complement strand
AGGGTGGATAAATGCAGTGCATCCACCCAAAACAATCATCGAACAACCAAATTAAAAATGATGGGCACAAAACTGGTGCCCACACTACTGGCGGATGCGCTACGCTTATCCGCCCTACAAGGTTGCCTTAAACAATCAGGTGAATAAACCTAATGAATTCACCCTAAACCAACGGATTTAATTATTTTTACTTTGTAGGGTGGATAAACGGAGTGCATCCACCCAAAACAATCATTAAGCAACCAAATTAAAAATGATGGACACAAAATCGGTGCCCACACTACTGGCGGATGCGCTACGCTTATCCGCCCTACAAGGTTGCCTTAAACAATCAGGTGAATAAACCTAATGAATTCACCCTAATCCAACGAATTTAATTATTTTTACTTTGTAGGGTGGATAAACGTAGTGCATCCACCCAAAACAATCATTAAGCAACCAAATTAAAAATGGTGGGCACAAAACCGGTGCCTACACTACTGGCGGATGCGCTACGCTTATCCACCCTACAAGGTTGCCTTAAGTTTTAAGATTTCTTACGTCTGACCTGAGATAACGCACTAGCAGCAGCCGATTTGGAGGCTTTACTTGTACGTCCATCTGTTAAAACTGAAGATGCTGCACTTGCTACAGCACTGGATGTATGTTTATTGGGAGCATTAGTTTGAGACAAGGCACTTGCCGCAGACGCTTTAGAACGAATGCCAGTAGACGAACTACGAAGTATTTTTGAAGCTGCGGTAGCAACTTTTTTTGAGGTAGTCATTAGACTCTCCTGAAAGATTAAAAAATTTCAGAAGAAAACTATCGGTTGCGATAAATCTATTCTCAGTGTACCTTCTCGATCCCCATCCAGAAGAGTAGTAGGGATTTGTAACCAACATTTTCCTTCTGCCACCAAAGGTCAGCATCATGCTGGCCTTTGGTTTTTATGCAGGCAATTTCTTACCCTGCACTCGGTCGATTTCGACGGTCAATCCCAGTTCAACGCACCACCGGTTTGATATTCCGTTACCCGCGTTTCAAAGAAATTCTTCTCTTTCTTCAAATCAATCATCTCGCTCATCCACGGGAAAGGATTGTTTGCACCTGGGAATAACTCCGGCAACCCAATTTGCACCATCCGGCGGTTACAAATAAAGCGTAGGTATTCTTTAAACATCGGCGCATTCAAACCCAAAATACCGCGTGGCATGGTGTCTTCAGCATAGGCATATTCTAAATCAACCGCCTGCTCAAATAGCTCAGTAATCTCTTTTTGGAAAGCCTCAGTCCACAAATGAGGGTTTTCCAGCTTAATGGTGTTAATCATATCAATACCAAAATTGCAGTGCATCGACTCATCACGCAAAATATATTGATATTGCTCCGCCGCACCGGTCATTTTATTTTGTCGGCCTAATGCCAAAATTTGCACAAAACCCACATAGAAGAACAAACCTTCCATAATGCAGGCAAAGACAATCAATGATTTTAATAAAGTTTGATCGTTTTCTAAGGTACCGGTTTTGAATTCTGGATTGGTCAGAGCATCGATAAATGGAATTAAGAAATTATCTTTATTTCGAATCGATGGGATTTCGTGATAGGCGTTAAATACTTCGCCTTCATCCAAACCCAATGACTCAACAATATATTGATAAGCATGGGTATGGATGGCTTCGTCAAACGCTTGGCGCAGTAAAAACTGTCGGCATTCTGGCGCGGTAATTTGGCGATAAGTGCCCAACACAATATTATTTGCCGCAAGGCTATCGGCTGTAACAAAAAAGCCGAGGTTGCGTTTTACCACGCGCATTTCATCAGCAGACAGTTGGCCGGATTTCCACTGTTCAATATCGCGCTGCATATTGACTTCTTGCGGCATCCAGTGGTTAGCACACTGTGCGAGATATTTTTCCCATGCCCATTTGTATTTAAATGGCACTAATTGATTGACGTCGGTTTTACCGTTGATAATCCGCTTATCAACCGCATTCACACGACCTTCGGCACTTGTTGGACTGGCTACTGCCACATCATCAAAACTTAAACTCACAATCACTCTCCAATTTGTTTAAGAATTTGGCGCAGATTACTCCGCGCCAAATTCAAATGATTTTTTACGCTGCGTTTATTGGCACGACTCACAATCAGGGTTATCGATGGAGCAGAATTTCATATCGGTTGCTGGCAATTCTGGTTCGGCTACTGCAGGAGCAGAATAAGACGCTGCTGCAGGAACTGCGTTCAACTCACCACCGCGCCCAGTCGATTTTTCTGCTGCCGTTGCCGCCAACGTGCGCAGGTAATAAGTCGTTTTCAAACCGCTAATCCAAGCATGTTTATACAACTCATCCAATTTCTTACCAGAGGCACCGGCCATATAAATGTTTAATGACTGTGCTTGGTCAATCCATTTTTGCCGGCGGCTGGCGGCATCGACTAACCAGCGTGGGTCAATTTCAAAGGCGGTGGCATATACGGCACGCAAGTCGGCCGGAACGCGGTCAATCGGGCCAAGGCTGCCATCGAAGTATTTCAAATCTGATACCATCACCTCATCCCACAACCCCCGCGCTTTCAAATCGCGCACCAGATATTCATTCACCACCGTGAATTCACCGGACAGGTTCGATTTCACAAACAGGTTTTGATAGGTCGGTTCAATCGACGCAGACACGCCAATAATGTTGGCAATGGTGGCGGTGGGGGCAATCGCCAAACAATTGGAGTTGCGCATTCCATATTCGGCAATCCGCGACCGCAGTTCTGTCCAATCTAAGTGGCTGGAGCGATCCATTTGCAAATATTGGCCACGGGTGTCGGCCAATAAGCCAATCGAATCCTGCGGCAAAATGCCACGATCCCACAGGCTGTTTGGATAGGACGCATAACGGCCCCGTTCTTGCGCCAGCTCTGTCGATGCCCAATAAGCATGATAGGCCACCAACTCCATCGAACGGTCGGCAAATTCAACCGCTTCATGGCTGGCATACGGCACTCGCTTTAAGTGCAGACAATCTTGGAAACCCATAATGCCCAAACCGACTGGACGATGTTTCAAGTTGGCATTGCGGGCTTTTTGTACTGGATAGAAGTTGATGTCGATCACATTGTCCAACATCCGCATCGCGGTACGGATGGTGCGTTTGAGTTTCTCGCTATCGAGCTCACCATCACGCATGTGATTGACCAAGTTCACCGAACCCAAATTACACACCGCAATTTCTTCTTCATTGGTGTTCAGTGTGATTTCGGTACACAGGTTAGAACTATGCACCACGCCCATGTGTTGTTGTGGGCTGCGCAGGTTGCAAGGGTCTTTGAAAGTCAGCCAAGGGTGGCCAGTTTCAAACAACATCGACAACATTTTGCGCCACAGCGTTACCGCCGGCAGCTTTTTGAACATTTTCATCTCACCACGCGCCGCTTTCGCTTCGTAGGCAAGATAGGCTTGTTCAAATTCATTACCGTATTTGTCGTGTAAATCTGGGCATTCGCTTGGGGTGAACAACGTCCACTCGCCATTTTCCATCACTCGTTTCATAAACAAGTCGGGAATCCAGTTGGCGGTGTTCATATCGTGCGTGCGGCGGCGGTCATCGCCGGTGTTTTTACGCAGCTCTAAGAATTCTTCAATGTCTAAGTGCCATGTCTCTAAATAGGCACACACCGCACCACGGCGTTTGCCGCCTTGGTTCACCGCTACCGCAGTGTCATTCACCACTTTTAAGAACGGCACCACGCCTTGCGATTTACCATTTGTGCCTTTGATATGGCTGCCTAATGCGCGTACCGCTGTCCAGTCATTGCCCAAACCACCGGCAAATTTCGACAACAGCGCATTTTCTTTAATCCCTTCGTAAATGCCATCGAGATCATCCGAAATCGTTGTCAGATAACAGCTAGATAGCTGACTGCGGCGGGTGCCGGAGTTAAAGAGGGTGGGCGTCGAGGACATAAAGTCAAACGAGGACAACACCTGATAGAACTCAATTGCGCGTGCATTCCGGTCGCTTTCATTCAGCGCCAGCCCCATCGCCACCCGCATAAAGAACGCCTGTGGCATTTCGATACGCTGACCGTCGATGTGTAAGAAATAGCGATCAAACAGGGTTTGTAGGCCGAGATAGCCAAATTGGTTGTCACGTTCTGGTTGTAATGCCTCGCCCAAGCGTGGCAAGTCATATTCGGCTAAGCGTTCATCTAACAGCTCGGCATCAATACCACGACGGATAAACGACACAAAATAATCGGGATAACGCACGGCCATGTCGCTTGGGCTGATGGTTTCACCCAAAATATCGAGGCGGATGGTGTTCAGCAATAAACGGGCAGTGACTTTGTCATAGGCCGGATCTTGCTCAATCATGGCGCGCGCGGCCAAGATGGCGGATTTATTCACCTCATCCACTGACACCCCGTCATACAGGTTCTTCAGCGTTTCGCTGAGAATGTGTTCAGGTTGGGTTTCGGTTTCTAAGCCTTCACACGCCGCCGTAATCAGGGCGCGCAGTTGTGCCATATCCAATGGCTGGCTCTGCCCGTGACGATCCACCACATGCAACACCGGCACCTCGACGGGTTCGGCGGCTTGTGCTTTTTGTTGGGCGCGTTGACGTGAGCGTTCTTCACGATACAAAACATAGGCGCGTGCCACTTCGTGTTCTCCTGAACGCATCAGCGCCAATTCAACTTGGTCTTGAATTTCTTCAATGTGAATCGCGCCACCTTCTGGCTTACGACGCAAGAGTGCACTGACCACCTGCTCGGTTAACACAGCCACTTCATCCCGTATACGGGCACTGCTCAACCCACGTTGACCGCTGACAGCAAGAAAGGCCTTGCTCATGGCAACGGAAATTTTCGAAGGTTCAAAATCAACTACTGCGCCATTGCGACGAATGGTTTTGTAGTTGGCATACGATTGACGTGCGGAATCGGCAACAGACGTGGACATGCAGCGATCTCTCTGAAATAAAGGCGAAAAAGGGGAATTAAGCTGGAAAAAAACCGCAAAAATTCAGGTACAAGCGCAGTTTTTAATACGGCAGAACGCAACAAAAAAACACAACATATAGTTGTGTCGTTGTTTAATGGCACAAATTGTAGTGGGTTGCGCGGGACAACACAATCTTGACAGACAGCTCAAAATTCGCCATGTGCTGAAGTTGCCACAACCGATACCAACACGCTAAGCAAAGTGGGTTATGACGCTGCAGAAAAAGTTTTATTTAATCGAACAAAAGAATAAAACGGCATAATGGAGGTATCTTAAATTGTAAAAGCATGGCAGAAGGCACCGTGATAATGGTAAATTGTCGGTCTACTTTTTCGATTTAAGCAGCGTATTAGCATGCTTGTTTCTCTACGAACTCTTTCCCTACGGCGTGGGCTTACATTAGCCACCATCGTGCTGACGCTATTTATCACCGTCCTCTATGGGCTGTGGCTTTACAGTAGCCGCCAGCGTGATATTGCCCAAGCCTATGCCGGTGCGACGAATCTTTCGCTCACCTATCAGGCCTTTATCGAACAATCATTCGATGGCCTCGACAGCGTGTTAGAAATCACCCAGCGCCATGTTCGCAATCAAGATGTGTTGCACGTCACCGAGGCGATTCGCACCGCGATTGATGTGCGGATACAACAAACCCCCTATCTACAACATATTGTCGTGATTGACCGCGATGGTTTTGCTCGCAACTCTGCCTTGGCAGAACAACAGCTCAATCTACAGCAACGCCCTTATTTTGTTTTTCACCAAAAAAATACGCTGTTTAAGCCCTATGTCAGTCCGGTCTTTGACTCTGCTTTACGACCTGGGGCTAAGGTGTTCACCATTAGCCGGCGCTTAGAAACCAGCGATGGTGAGTTTGCTGGTGTGGTAGTGGCGGCGATTGACATCATTAAATTGGCCTATCGCCTCGATCAGTTACGCGGCTTGCCTGATGCCGCTGTCGCATTAGCCCATCACGATCGCACCCTAGTCACCCGCACACCACTGGTGTTATCACGCATTGGTACACCACTTATCGGGCCAGAAAGTTGGTTTCAACACCAAAGCGTGCAGTTTGAAGTGGATCAGGGACTCGATGGCAAAGTGCGGTTGGCGCACATGCAACGCATCCAGCGTTATCCGTTCTTTATGTACGTTACCCGTGAAAAAGACGTGATTTTGCAGAACTGGCAGCGCAATGCGTGGATTGTCGGTTTTGGTTGGATGATTTTTATCATCTCGATTTGGCTTGCCCACTATTTGCTGCAAAAGCAACTCTCACAACGGGATGAACAAGAACGAGCATTGCGTAATAACGAAGCGGCACTATTGCGTGCTAAAGAAGATGCCGAACGCGCTAGTCAAGCCAAGGGCGAGTTTTTAGCCAATATGAGCCATGAAATTCGCACACCGATGAATGCCATTTTGGGCTTGGCGCAGTTGATGGAAGATGGCGAACTAGGCCAACGCGAGCGCGATTATCTCGACAAAATTCAACGCTCGGCTCGTTCGTTGTTAGGCATTCTGAACGATATTTTAGATTTCTCGAAAATCGAAGCGGGGCGTTTGGAATTAGAAGATGTGCCGTTTGCGATGGATGAATTGTTACGCAATTTAAGTGCGATTATGTCCACCAATGCCCGCGATAAAGGCATTGAAACCATCTTTCAAATCGATCCCGATGTGCCTCGACAATTGGCAGGTGATGCCCTGCGCTTGCAGCAGGTGCTAATCAACTTAACCGGCAATGCGATTAAATTCACCCACGCCGGTGAAGTGGTGCTCAGTATCAAATTATTGCGGCAAGAAGGAAATAAGGTCGAATTGGGTTTTGTCGTCCGCGATACTGGTATTGGGATGAGTCCCGAACAATTACGCAATCTGTTTAATGCCTTTAGTCAGGCCGACGCCTCCACCACTCGCCGCTTTGGTGGCACCGGTTTGGGGTTGGTGATTAGCCAACGGCTGGTACACATGATGGATGGCGAAATTTTGGTAGAGAGCCAGCTTGGTCAGGGCAGCACTTTCCGCTTTACCGCCCAATTCCGCCGTTTACCAGAGAGCGCCGCGCTTAAACCCACGCCAACACGCCATGAAATGCACGATCTTAAAGTGTTGATTGTCGATGACAATGAAACCTCGCGCATGGTGTTACAACAACTCTGTCGCTCGTTTGGTTGGTTGGCCGATTTAGCAGCCTCGGCAGAAGAGGGGCTGTCTTATCTCAATCAGGCACAGCAAAGCTATGACCTATTATTTTTAGATTGGCAGATGCCGGGGATGGATGGCCTCGAGATGATGCGCTATGCAAAACATCATCACCCGAACCAACTCCCGCCGGTGATTTTGATGCTGACGGCGGCCAATTTAGAAGAATTAGAACAAGCCGCCGGCGATTTAGAACTCAACGGACTGCTATCCAAACCGGTTACCCCATCGATGGTGTTCGATGCCGTGATTCGGGCGCGCAATCAAGACCAACATCTCCGCAGCCCCGATACCCCAGCCAAAATCAGCCAGCTCGAAGGCCGCTTACAAGGTATGCACGTCTTATTGGTTGAAGATAACGAAATTAATCAATTGGTCGCCTGCCAATTATTAGGCCGTGCTGGTGCGGTGGTGGAAGTGGCAGAGAATGGCCGTGAAGCAGTGCAATGTTTGAAACGCAAACCGACCGCATTTGATGCGGTGTTAATGGATGTGCAAATGCCGGTGATGGATGGCTACACCGCCACCCGCGCCATCCGTCAGGGTTTGGGTTTAACCGAGCTGCCGATTATTGCTATGACCGCTAACGCGATGGTCAGCGATCGGCAAGAGGCACTGGATGCCGGCATGAATGCTCACGTCAGCAAGCCGGTGGAGGCGGATATTCTGTTCCAAACCCTATTGGACAGCACCGGCTTTCAAGTACAACCCCTGCTGCCAGTGGCAACAACCGCCAGCAAAACCGAATTTCATCTACCAGATAAATTGGCAGGCATTGATGTCGCAGCCTCGCTGGCGCGGGTTGGCGATGCCCGTTTATTAGCGCAATTACTGGTGCGGTTTGCTGAGACACAGCAAGACAGTATTGAAGATGCTCTCCAACATTGGGAAGCCGGCCGCCAAGAGCAAACCGTACAGATTTTGCACCGCCTACGCGGTGCGGCGGCTAACCTCGGGGCGGTGCATCTTGCCGAGTGTGTGGCACAGGCGGAGTCGGCTGCAAAAGCTGCCGCCCCTTTCCCTCGCGCCCAAGATTGTTTCCGCTTGCGAACGGCATTAGAAGAAGTTGTACAATCAGCACACTTTATTCAACAGCAGCTAAAAAATGAGAATAACTCTCATGCAAATGATGAGACTCATGCCACTTTCAATCACACAGAAATAAATGCCTTACGGGCTTTGTTACTGGAATATAATCTTGCCGCGCTAGAGATAATTCGCAACGATTTAGCGCGCTGGGAAGCCACATTAGGCAAACCTGCTGCGGCAGCCTTGCTCGGTGCGGTGGAATCGCTGGACTTTGAAACTGCACTGAATCAACTTCCTGCTGCTTGATTGTAATCTGTTGTTAACCCGACTTGCCGAGAGCCTTTCTGATGCCAACTTCGTTTTCGACAGACCTGCCTTTACGCGGCCGTATTCTGATTGTGGATGACATGATGGAAAACGTGCTGGTGTTGAACAATATCTTGAAGGAACAACACGAGGTGCTGTTTGCTCTGAAAGGAGATAAGGCAATTGAGTTAGCGCAAACTCGAGCCCCCGACCTGATTTTATTGGATGCGGTGATGCCCGAGATGGATGGTTATACTGTCTGCACTAAACTTAAGCATGACCCCTTGACAGCAGATATTCCGATCATTTTTATTACTGCACTGACTGATGTTCAAGACGAAACACGTGCGCTGGATATCGGTGCAGTAGATTTCATCAGCAAACCGGTCAATCCCTCGATTGTGCAAGCACGGGTACGTACTCACCTTACTTTAAAACGACAAACAGATCTATTACGAAGACTTACCTTATCGGACGGCTTAACTGGTATCGGTAACCGGCGCTGTTTTGATGAACAGTACCAACGTGAATGGCGACGTTGTCAACGTAATCAACGTTCACTCAGTTTAATGCTAATAGATGTGGATCATTTCAAGCTGTATAACGACCATTACGGTCATCAAGCAGGTGACGAGGCATTGCAACGTTTTGGTGATTTATTAAGTCAAACCATTCAACGGAGCAGTGATCTTGCCGCCCGCTATGGTGGTGAGGAATTTGCTGTCCTGTTATCCGAAACCGATACCGAACACGCGATGGTGGTTGCCGCTAAGATTCATCAAGCCTTAGCAGAAATCGCCATACCGCATCACACCTCGCCCACCGCGCCGATGATTACCGCCAGCATTGGCTTAGCCTCGTTGGTGCCCGATGGTGGCTTGGCCCCTGATAGTTTGTTAGAACGCGCCGATCAAGCCTTATATCGTGCCAAACATTCTGGGCGTAATCGGACTGAGATTGGCTAAATCCCTTGCCGCTGGTTGCGTTAAACTTGTGCTTTTGTCAGGAATTGCACATGTCTACGCCTGAAGAAGTGATTGCCGCAACCAAAATTTGGTTAGAAAAAGCAGTGATTGGGTTAAATCTGTGCCCATTTGCTAAAGCGGTGTATGTCAAAAACCAAATTCGCTTTGTGGTCAGCCAAGCGCAACATCTCGACCAGTTTTTAGAAGAGCTGGATGATGAATTAGCGTTATTGGCAGCGACACCGGCCAGCGACATCGATACCACCTTATTGATTCACCCGACGCTATTCCCTGATTTCTTAGAATTTAACGATGTGCTGCAAATCGCCGAAGCGGCGCCAGCCGATCAGGGTTTAGAAGGGGTGATTCAAGTGGCCAGTTTTCATCCCGATTTTCAGTTTGCCGACACTGAGCCAGACGACATCAGCAACTACACCAATCGTTCGCCCTATCCCACGCTGCATTTAATTCGCGAAGAAAGTATTGCGCGGGTGGTGAGTCAAATTGACAACCCCGATACTATTTTTGAACGCAATATCGCCACCATGGAAAGCCTCGGTTTGGCAGGTTGGCAAGCACTCGGCATTCCAACAGGGAAACCCTCGGCATGAGCGACAAAAAGAAAAAAAATACCCCCTATCGGCCAGCGGTATTACCGCCGGAAGTCCGCGAAGGGCAATCGGTTGAATTATTAAAAGCCTTGCACATCCTGACCCGTGACGGCCAGCTCAACCAAGACAGCCGCCGTAAACTGAAGCAGGTTTACCATCTCTATCAATTTATCGAGCCGTTATTACAAGAACTGGCAGACGCTGCCACACCTTGTACCCTTGCCGATCACGGCGCAGGGAAGTCGTATCTCGGTTTTATTCTGTACGATTTGTTTTTCAAACAGCGTGAAATCGGCCATATTTTTGGGATTGAGACACGGCAAGAGCTAGTACAACGGTCGCAAGAATTAGCCGAGCATTTGCAATTCCCTCGGATGAGCTTTCTCAATCTCAGCGTGGAAGCGTCCATTACTTCGCCTGACTTGCCCGCGCAAATCGACATGGTGACGGCGTTACATGCGTGCAATACGGCAACTGACGATGCCATCCGCTTTGCCTTGCATAAAAAAGCCCGTTTTATTGTCTTGGTGCCGTGTTGTCAGGCCGAGGTCGCTGCTGTGTTACGCCAACATAAAAATAAAATGTTGGGACAAACTTCATTGTCCGAAATGTGGCGACATGCTATCCACACGCGTGAATTTGGCAGCCATCTCACCAATGTTTTGCGCTGTTTGGCATTAGAGGCCTATGGCTATCAAGTTACAGTCACCGAATTGGTGGGTTGGGAACACTCGATGAAAAACGAGCTGATCATTGCCCGCTATACCGGACAACGGCGCGGCAATGCGCGGCAACGTTTGTTAGCCATTTTGCAAGAGTTTGGATTAGAAGAACTCACCCCGCGCTTTTTACCCGAAATGCCGGCTGCCGCCCAAGGTGAGCAAGAAGCTGTATAATCAGGCGCCATGACTGCTGCTGATTTCCTCCGCCCCCTTGCCGTTGCCACCTTAGCCTTAACTGTGCTGTATGGGTGTGCGTCTTCAACCACGCCTTCTGCCGGTGTCGATATCAACGCACCGGTTGAACCGGGCTATTATCGCGTTCAAGCAGGTGATACTTTATTTCGGATTGCAAGGCGTTGGGGGCAGAGCGTCAGCACGTTGGTGAAGTGGAACAATCTTGCCGACGCCAGCCAAATTGAAGTGGGGCAGGTGTTGCGCGTAGTTCCGCCGACAGCGGCAGCAAGCTCAACTCCTCCCCGTGCCCCAGTATTACGTCCCACACCCAAAGAACCTGTTGCCGCCCCTGCACAAGCGGGCATCCGCTTAGCCATGCCGGTAAGCGGCGGCAAACTCGGAAATTTCAATACGACAACCAATGGGGTGGATATTGCAGGGGCGGTGGGGACACCGATTTTAGCGGCGGCCCCTGGCAAGGTGGTATATGCCGGCAGCGGCATCCGGCAATACGGTAATATGTTGATTATTAAACATAATAAAGATTACCTGACTGTGTATGCCCACAACAGCAAATTATTGGCCCGCGATGGGCAAACCATCAGCACCGGACAAACCATCGCCGAAATGGGCAGCCACGGCGGTAAACCTCTGTTGCATTTCGAGCTGCGCTATCGCGGCAAACCGATTGATCCTAGCGCCTATTTCCAATAACACGCTCTCGACCATACATCCAGCGTTCTGCCTGTCGCCGCACGACATCGCTAAGCGAGTGGGTGCGAGCATAGGCTTGACGTAACCAATCGCTATCAGAATCTCGCGCTAGCGTGCGTTCGCGCAAAGCAGCCAAAATACAGTCTTCTTCTACCGATTCCGATACCCCACGCAGTTGGTCGAGCGTGACCAAAATATCTTCCAACACCGAAGTTTGTGTGCCTTCTAATGGCTTGACCAATACCCCTTCAAAGCCAAAACGGCAGGCTTGAAAACGGTTATAGGTATAGGTCAAATAGCTGTGGGCCTCGGTGGGCTGCATGGGCTGGGCAAAACAATGTTTCGCCAATAAGCGAATATAACCGGCCAATAACACCGCATTTTCAATACTCAGTGGCGTATCACAAATCCGCACTTCCACTGTGCCATATTCCGGTTTTGGCCGAATGTCCCAGTAAAAGTCTTTCATGCTGGCAACAATGCCAAGCTTCGCCATGTTTTGAAAATATTGATTAAAGCTGTCCCAATCGTTGACACACGGCATCGAACCCGACAGCGGAAAGGCGTTGACGCTGGTTAAGCGTGAGGTTTGGAAACGGGTATCGACGCCTTGATAAAAAGGCGAGGAGGCGCTCAAGGCGATAAAGTGCGGAATATAGCGCGATAAATAATGGGTTAAATGCACCGCCCAATCACCGTTTGGACACCCAATGTGGACGTGTTGACCATAGACCGTAAATTGTTTGGCCAGATAACCATACAATTCACCGACTAAACGATAACGCTCTTTTGGGTAAATCCGTTGGTCATCCCAATGTTGAAACGGGTGTGCGCCGCCACCGGCCAACGCCAAATTCAACCGTTCTGCCGCCCCAACCAACAGCGAGCGAATAGCGCGTAATTCGGCCAATAAAGCATCGGTTGAGGTATGAATCGCCGAACCAATCTCAATCATGCCCTCGGTGATCTCTGGCTTAATATCGTAGCCATGTGGCTTGCGGTTAATTAAGTGCAGCAAATCATCCGATCCCCGCGTCAAATTAAAGTCGCGGACATTGACAATCATCAGCTCCAATTCCACGCCCATGGTCAAGGGTGATGAAGATTGAAACAATAGCATCGGTTCAGGGTCAACGGTGGGAACGGTCAGAGAAGGCAACATCGCCACAGTATGGGTTAAATCAGTCACGGGTTTCTCCTGATGCGATTAAACCGACCCGCGCCACAATCGGGCCCAGTAAATCTGAACACAAAACCAAGGCCAACATCAGACCAGACAATTGCGCACCAAACGCTGGGAATAAGCTGCCAATGTGCAACATCAGCAATAACGTACTGCTGGAAACCGGAAATAGGGTCAAGCCCAAACAGCCGCCGCGCCGCCATGACAGGCCATTCCAACGTGAAAATGCCACCCCGCTGCCCATCAACACCACCGCCCGTAACCCCAAGAAAGCCAATGCCACCGGCCACATGGCAATAAAGTGTTCAGGGACCAACACCGCACCGGAATAGACAAAAAACACCAAGAATAAAATATGACCCAAGCCTTCTAAATTGGGCTCGATGATGTTGTAACCGCGATCTAACACACGGCTAAGACAGCCCAACGCCAATGCGGCAATCAAAGGTGATAAAGAAAACTTCACTGACAAACCGACGGTTAAGGCGATTAAGGCCAATAACAGGGCGTTTTGTGTAATCGCTTCGCGCCCTAACCAGCGGCTTAATGGAATCGACAGCAAGGCCATCACCACGCCAAGCCCTAACGAACCGGCCAATAACCGTAGAAAATCAGTGAAAGCGGTGGTGGCAATAGCAAATTCGCCAGCCAGTTGTAAAGCAGAGATGCCGGCGGTGAACAACACCAAAGCAAATAGATTATTGACCGCCGTAAACACTAAGGTACGCTCACTGACTTGCCCCTCGGCGCGCATCTCGCGAATCAGATGTAACAGAATCGGCGGTGAGCTGGCGCTACCCATTGCTGCCGCTAAGCTGGCTAAACCAGACGGCAAGCCCAATCCCATCATCAGCCCAAGCAGGGCAACAAAGACTAATGTGCTAGTGAGGAGGCTCGACCACAATAAGCCACGATCATGCAGCAACCACCGCACATCTAAACGCCGTCCTAGCTCGAATAAAAACAAACCAAGGGCCAAATCGACAAACAGCTGAATATCACCCAACACCGTTCGTGATAATAGGTTTAATCCAGCAGGGCCAAGCAATAATCCGGTGAGTAAATAGCCGGTTAAGGCGGGAAGATGGAGCACTCGATGTACCAATTGTCCCCCGAGCACGCCAAGCGCTAACACCAAACCAAAGGCGCCCAAGGAATCCAAGGTCAACGCCCCAGCCCACCATGAGTGTTCTTCACTGAACATACGGTATTTCTCCACTCATTCTTTGTGAGAGCCGCTAAGGCTGCCTGATCTGTATAACAGTAGTCAATAAAAAACTGTTATACCGTTAACATTTATTAAGCTTTTTTCAGAAAAAGAAGCCGAAAGCTGTTGACAAACGGTGATTGGATGTCTATTATGCCGACCTATCGATGCACTGCAACGATTCCTCGATAGCTCAGTCGGTAGAGCGCCGGACTGTTAATCCGTAGGTCCCTGGTTCGAGCCCAGGTCGAGGAGCCAGAATTCAAGAAAGCCCCACAGAATTGGGGGGCTTTTCTTTTTTATCAAGTCAACCAGCGGTCGAACTGATAAAAAACGGGCGCGATAATGCGCCC
Source organism: Aquaspirillum serpens DSM 68 (assembly GCF_000420525.1). Classification (GTDB taxonomy): domain Bacteria; phylum Pseudomonadota; class Gammaproteobacteria; order Burkholderiales; family Aquaspirillaceae; genus Aquaspirillum; species Aquaspirillum serpens. The sequence continues at coordinate 27,736 of NZ_ATVC01000017.1, read as the reverse complement.
GTTAGCTATTTTCATACCGCAAAAACCTCAGCCCATAGTTTTTGCACTGCGGCATAGTGTTGCCGTAACACCTGATCGACTTCGACTTTCGGTGCTTCGTTCAAGCGTTTGGAATGCTGTAAGCGGCGATAATGGCGATAAGCCGCTTGCCCTGCTTCGGCTAACTCGCGGTCGATTAAATCAGCATTCGCCGCCAATCCCAACAGCGCAATATTGCCAATATTGCCCGTTAGTTCGGGGAAATAGTGCGAATGCGCCAGCACCAGATATTGCACTAAAAATTCAAGATCGATGATGCCGCCGTGGGCATGTTTGATGTCATGATCGACAGCAGGGTGGCTATCACGCATTTTTTCCCGCATCCCCAATACTTCTTGCCGGAGCACTTCGCGGTTGCGTGGCGCGGCGAGGACTTCAAAGCGGATTTTTTCAAACTGATCGCCGATATGCACATCCCCCGCCACAAAACGGGCACGAGTCAGCGCTTGGTGTTCCCATAGCCATGCTTTTTTCTGTTGATAATTGCGGAATGCCTCTACCGTACTGACCAGCAAACCAGATGCGCCATCTGGACGCAGCCGTAAATCAATGTCATATAACACACCGGCAGGGGTGGTTGCCGTCAGCCAAGTTGACAGTTTACGCGCCAGCCGCGCATACAAATCTGCTGCATCGGGGTGGTGATCATCATACAGAAAAATAATATCTAAATCAGATACATAGCCCAATTCTTTGCCGCCGAGTTTTCCATAACCGACAATCGTAAATTTCGGCACCTCGATATGGCGTTTTGAAATATCTAACCAAGCATGTTTCAGCGTGGCAGCTAATACGGTATCAGCCAACAGCGAAATTTGGTCTGACAGCGCCTCTAATGGCCACATCCCTGCCAAATCCTGCGCCACTAAACGAAATTGCTGCGCATGTTGGAAATGGCGCAGGGTGTCCATCTTCGCCTCCACATCTTTACCGCAGGCCGTCAGTTTTTCGTCAAGTTCAGTAGTTAACTGTTCCCAGTTTGGTTCAGCGTATAGCACTCGCGCATCGAGCAATTCATCCAGCAAAATCGGGTGGCGGTTGAGATAGTTCGATACCCACGGGCTGGCAGAATAAAGGGTAGCTAAGCGGCGCAGGGTTTGTGGATATTCATTTAGCAAAGCCAAATATGGCCCCCGCCGGCTGATGGTTTCCATCAAACTTAAAATACGCACCAAGGTTTCATCGGGGTTAGCAAACCCTGCTGCCACTTCAATAAGAGAAGGAATCAAACTGTCAAAACGCTTGCGGTTGGTGTCTGGCAACTGACGATAGCGTTGGCTATTTGCCAGCGTTGTCAGATGGCGGGCGGTTTCACGCGCATGGTGATAGCCCAAGATCGCCAAGCGGTTTTCTTGTTCATCACTGGGTTCGCCGCCGGCATCCTGCCACAAGCTGGTAAGCGGATGTGAACTATGGTCATCCGATGGCAGGACAAAGACTTGTTCAAAGTGACGGTGGACTTGGTTACGCAAGCGATTTAACGAGGCAATAAAACCATCCCACCCCGGATAATCCATGCTTTCTGCAATTCGGGTTTGCATCTCGGCTTGAGTGGGTAGGGTCTGTGTTTGCTGATCGTCTAAATACTGTAAGCGATGCTCTAAATCACGCAGAAAACGATAGGCTTGTTGTAACTCATCAACCGTATCGGTTTCCAACAATTTCAAATTGGCTAATTCTTGCAAAGCGGTGCGAGTTGAACGTGTCTGTAACCGAGGCTCACGGCCACCGCGAATCAACTGAAATACTTGGGCAATAAACTCAACCTCGCGGATACCACCGGGCCCGAGTTTGATATTGTCGGCCATATCACGCCGCGCCACTTCGCGTTGGATTTGGGCATATAAATCACGCATGGCACCATAGGCGTTGTAATCGAGATATTTGCGATAGACAAAAGGTCGCACAATATCGGATAGACCTTGATCTTCACCGCTGATAATCCGGCCTTTGATCCAAGCGTAGCGTTCCCATTCCCGTCCTTGGCTGAGCAGATAATTTTCAAATGCATTGAAATTCATCACCAACGGCCCCGAATCGCCATAAGGCCGCAGCCGCATATCGACACGGAACACAAAGCCATCGCCAGTTGGTTCAGCAATCGCAGCAATCAGACGCTTACCCAAACGGGTGAAAAATTCTTGATTGGAGAGACTGCGCGAGCCGTTGGTTTCGCCGTTTTCTGGATAGAGAAAAATCAGATCAATATCCGAACTGACGTTCAGCTCATACCCACCTAGCTTACCCATGCCGACCACAATCATCGATTGAGGCGTGTTGCTGTCACTACCAATCGGTTGGCCATATTGCGCTAATAAGGTGGCCTCAATATGGCGGTGGGCGGTATCGACAGCAACATCAGCCAGCAGGCTAATGGTGGTCAAGACTTCATCGGTATCAGTCAAACCACCCACATCACGCACAATCAAGCGTGCCATCACCGCCTGCCGCAATTTACGCAAACTGCGCTTTAAGGCGTCCTCATCATGTGCAGGAATGTCTTGTAACCGCGCCAACATTGCCTCTTGGGTAAAAGGCTGGTCGTGATGGCGCAGAATATCTTGTGCAACATCTGGGGCAGAATCGAACAAGCGTCGTAAGTAGTGGCTATGACCAAGGGCACGGCTGACAGCAGGGGCATAAGACATCGCATTCTCCTAGAAACTCATACCATTTTCGCACGAATGCTGAAGCAATAAATGAGATTCGTCTGCTTGATGAGACACAAGTTAGCGACGGAACACCCAACGGCGGGTATCAGACGCATCAGGGGCAAATTGATAGCCTTCGCGGTCAAATTGTTTGAGCTGTTCAGGGTTTTGAATACGGTGGTCAATAGCAAAGCGCACCATCAGCCCCCGCGCCTGTTTCGCGTGGATAGCAACGATTTTATAACCCCCATTTTTTTGCTCTTCGAACACCGGCGTGATGACATCAAAAGCTGGATTAGGTGTTACCGATTTGAAGTATTCCTCAGAAGCGAGGTTAATCAGTTGCTGCGAGCTCAGCTCGGTTAAGGTGTGGTGCAAGGTGGTGCTGATGCGTTCGCCCCAAAATTGATACAAGTTTTTCCCGCGTGGATTGAGCAACCGTGTGCCCATTTCCAAGCGATAGGCTTGCATCCGGTCAAACGGACGTAATACACCATACAAGCCCGATAAGATACGCAAGTGGCGTTGGGCAAATGACTGTCCTGCGCTGTCTAAACTGGCAGCATCCAGACCTTCATACACATCACCCATAAAGGTATACAGCGCGGCACGGGTGTCTTGCGGTTGTGGCAGTTGCCAATCGTGGTAGCGGGTGAAGTTTAGGTAGGCTAATTTATCGCTGATCTGCATCAGCTCGGCCAATTCCGCCGGCGTTTTTTGTCGTAACACGGCAACCAGCTCTGCCGCTTGTGGCAATAGCTCGGGCTCGGTGTGGTGGGGCAGTTGGTAGGGAGTATCGAGGTCGAGGGTTTTAGCGGGGGAAATCAGCATTAACATGGCAAAGAACCTTGTGGAATGGGGCGATGTTGTGGATTGTACCGCCATTCTGAATCTTGCTATATGCGGTAATTTTGTCTATGATTTATCCCCTCTTCTTTGCCATGCAAAGCGCGCAGTTTTGACGATCAATGTCGCTGGCTTCAGCGTTGGCACTTTGTTCGGGGTAGTGCTGGCAGTGGTGATTTTTCTGCGTGATTACAGTCTATTGCCGGTGGTACAGATTCAATTTAATGCTGCGAATGCCCCATCGCGTATTGATCGTGCTGCAGTTGAACGGGAACGGTTAACCCAACAACCGCAATGGTTGCTGGGCTTGGAGTTAGAAGGGTTTATCTTTTTTGGCTCGGCACATCGCGTCGATAAACAAGTCATCACTGCCTTACAGAACGAGGCCAATATTTCGTATCTGATTTTGGATTTTAGACGGGTGCAAGGGATTGATGCGTCAGCGGCAGCAGTGTTTCGTAAAATCATTCGCCGTGTGCAACAACAGCAAGGCACGGTCTTTTTTGCGGGTCTATCGCCAGACGTGCAACAGGCCTTAGCCAGTGCGCTGCCCGATTTTGAACATATCTACCTTGATTTAGACCATGCGCTCGAAGCTGCAGAAGACGGTTATCTTCAACAGCACTCCCTATTCACACCCACGACTACACCACAACCGGTGGTTAGCCTTTCGGCAGCGTTGTTGCCTTATGGCAAATTGCGCGAGGTGGCTGCAGAGTCAGTGTTGATTGCAGAGGGACAGGCGGCTTCTGGTTTGTACTTTATCGTACACGGCAGTGTGTCGGTGCGCAGTCATGATCGGATGGGCAAACCGATTCGGCTACGGCGATTTACCGAAGGAACGGTGATTGGCGAAATGAGCCACTATTTGCAGCGTCCGACCAGTGCCGCAGTCGTGGCAGACAGTGCGCTAACGGTGTTGTGTTTATCTCCACAGGCGATTGCTGCCCTAGAACAACACCAGCCTCAGTTGGCGATTTGTTTGCATCAGACGGTGGCAACGGTGTTGGCGCAGCGTCTGTTGGCAACCAATCAGAGTTTGCAAGCGGCGATTGCTTAAGATCATGTGTTAGCAGGGCTGAGGTAGCGGCAATCCATGCCAAAAAATGCCGCCGTTTCGGGAGTTTTGCGGGATTTTTTGCCGCTTTTATGCAAGAAAACACCTTAAATGGCTTGGCATATTGATTGCAATGGACAGATTGTTTTTTTGTCTGAGATCAGGTCTATGAAAATTGAAAATCAATCTGTGGTGAATTCAGCTGCAGCGTCACGCCGAACCACTTCGGCACAAAGTGCAGCGACTTTTCAACAGGCGATGGCACAGGCGACAACACAGCGCGATACGCAATCGACGTCCTCATCGCAAAAAACCACATCAACTACACCCACCGCGCCAACAAAAAGCGCCCGTGATGAGTTGTTTGAGTTTTTAAAAAAATCGCCAGAGCAACGTTTGCGAGAAAAAATTTTGCGGGAAATGGGCCTCACTGAAGATCAGTTAGCGGCGCTGCCGCCAGAGGAGAGAGAAAAAGTAGAAAAGGAAATTACTGAGCGAATTCGACAGCAGTTGTTTGCAAATCAGGCTTGATTTGACTGGGATGGTCGCTAAAGTGCAACCATCCTTTTTTTCGTGATGCCCAATATGGCGAAATCCCGCTGGCAACGGCTTTTCGCGGAAAATTGAGAATATGTGGCAATTTGTAGATTAGGTTACAAAGCCTAAATTTATTTTATCGTTGTGGGTTGGTGTTAGGTTGCTAAGTAACCAGCAATCCAACCACAGTACTTGGTTAAATCTTATTCCAAGCAGGACAGAATTTTTGAATGAAAGCTCTTTCCTCTATTTCAACCATTGAAATATTTTCCTCTTCAAAAAGCGTGGTAACCTGAGCTTTCCTCGACCACAGCTCGTAATGCTTACCCATTTTTATACCTTCACGAATACGTTCTGCATGAGCTTTGCCAGTAACGCTATTCTTGAAACCCCTGCGATGTTCTTGACAACGTTGTTGAAGGGTTTTTCCAGCTTTACCTACGTAAACCACCTTGACTTCATCTTTATTTATCTCAAGCCAGATGTAAACCCATCCATGATCTGCTTTTTTTTGATCGAGATTAAAATATAGTATTTCTTGAAATATAGTATTTCTTGAGAATCCAAGATTATATTTCCTGATTTGGAGAAACTGAAGCTCAACATTGATTGAATGAGTTGATTCATTTATGCAATTTACCCTAATTCGTAATATATGTTTTAACAGTAATTTACGGTCGAAAAGAAGATATCTCACAATCACCGATTTTACAAGTTAAATTTGTTATGACTTTTGTTTTGGATAGTTAATACAATAGTTGTATCTCAAAAAAACACCACCCTGATTGCCCACTCCATCTCACAACTCCAAAATTTTTCGTCGATAAATCCTAACACAGGCAGTCTGTTTTGCATTTGCTTCAGCCACCACCTGAACCCAACTCGAATCCACACCGGACTTTGCCCCGTTGTCGCGGTGGCTTTGTTAGAATCGGTCTTCTATCTCTGATTTCCGGAAAGTGCCCCATGTCTGGTAATACCTTTGGTTTATTGTTCACAGTCACCAGTTTTGGCGAATCGCATGGCCCTGCGATTGGTTGCGTTGTTGATGGTTGTCCTCCCGGCATGGCTTTGTCCGAAGCGGATATTCAACACGAACTCGACCGCCGCAAACCCGGCACCAGTCGCCATGTCACACAACGCCGTGAACCCGATACCGTAGAAATTTTATCCGGCGTGTACGAAGGAAAAACCACCGGCACCCCGATTGCCCTGCTGATTCGTAACACCGACCAACGCAGCAAAGACTATGGCAATATCGCTGATACCTTCCGCCCCGGACATGCTGATTACACCTACTGGCACAAATACGGCATTCGCGACCCTCGCGGTGGTGGGCGGTCTTCGGCGCGGGAAACGGCGGTGCGAGTGGCGGCGGGGGCGATTGCGAAGAAATGGTTAGCCGAGCAATACGGTATCGTGATTCGTGGTCATATCACGCAAATCGGCGACATTGAGATTCCTTTTGTCTCGTGGGACGAGGTGAATAATCCTTTCTTTGCCGCTGACCAAAGCAAAGTCCCTGAGCTGGAAGCGTATATGGATAGCATCCGTAAATCGCAAGATTCTATTGGTGCGTGTTTGCGGGTGGTGGCGGAAGGGGTGCCGGTGGGATGGGGTGAGCCAGTGTTTGATCGTTTAGATGCTGATATTGCCTACGCCATGATGAGCATTAACGCTGTCAAAGGGGTGGAAATTGGCGCGGGGTTTGCCTCGGTGACCCAACGCGGTAGCGAACATGGCGACGAACTGACCCCCGATGGTTTTTTAAGTAACCACGCCGGCGGTATTTTGGGTGGCCTTTCCACTGGGCAGGCGATTGAAGTGTCGATGGCGATTAAGCCTACCTCGAGTATTGCTCAACCTCGCCGTTCGATTGATAAACAAGGCAATCCGATTTTGATGGAAACACACGGCCGCCACGATCCTTGTGTTGGTTTGCGTGCAACACCGATTGCCGAGGCAATGCTGGCCTTGGTGTTAATCGATCATGCCTTGCGCCATCGTGCCCAATGTGGCGATGTGCAGGTTTCCACCCCACGCATTGCAGGATAACACCGCATGTCCTTGGGTCGTTATATCGCCAAACGGCTGCTGTTGATGATCCCCACGTTGTTGGGGATTTTATTGCTCAGCTTTGCCATTATCCAATTTGTCCCGGGTGGGCCAGTTGAACAACTGGCGCAAGAACTCAAAGGCGCCGCAGCAGGTGAAGCCAACAGTGGCGGCAGCGGCCTATATTCGGCGCGAGGGGGCTTGGATGAAGAAAAACTGGCGGCGTTGAAAGCGTTATATGGTTTTGACCAACCAGCGCCACAGCGTTTTTTAGATATGGTGTGGCGGTATCTGCAATTCGACCTTGGCGACAGCTTTTATCATCACCAATCGGTGTGGGAATTGATCGTTTCAAAATTGCCGGTGTCGATGAGTTTGGGGTTATGGTCGTTTTTTCTGACTTATCTTATTTCCATTCCTCTCGGCATCCGCAAAGCGGTACGCGATGGCTCGGCGTTTGATGTGGTCAGCAGCACGGTGATTTTGATTGGCTATGCCATCCCTGGGTTTGTATTGGGGTTGGCGTTGTTGGTGTTGTTTGGTGGTGGCAGTTTTTGGCAGATTTTTCCGTTGCGCGGTTTGGTCTCCGACCATTGGGAAGAATTGAGTTGGGGCGGCAAAATTGTTGATTACCTATGGCATATGGTGTTGCCGATTACGGCTTCGGTGGTAGGTAATTTGGCGGTGATGACTTTGTTGACCAAACACACTTTTCAGGAACAAATCCGCCGCCAATATGTGTTAACTGCCCGCGCCAAAGGACTGACCGAAAATGCCATTCTTTATCGCCATGTGTTTCGCAATGCGATGATTCCCTTGGTGACTGGTTTTCCAGCGGCTTTTTTAGGGGCATTTTTTACCGGCAGCTTATTGATTGAAACCCTGTTTTCACTCGATGGTTTGGGGCTGTTGTCCTATACCTCGGTGATTCGGCGTGATTATCCGGTCGTGCTGGGGTCGCTGTACTTATTTACCTTGATTGGTCTGGTGGCGCGGTTGTTATCTGATCTCTGTTATGTCTGGGTCGATCCGCGTGTGCAATTTGAACAGGTGGGGCATGGCCGATGAGTGAATTGCCGCTTTCTGTTTCCCCTTCTCGCCGTGCTTGGCTGCGTTTTCGGCAACATAAACGTGGCTATTACAGCCTGTGGTTATTCATGCTGTTGTTTGTGGTCAGCCTAGGGGCTGAATGGCTGTCGAATGACCGGCCATTAGTGGTGTATTACCAACAACAATGGTATTTCCCACTGTGGCAAGACTATCCAGAAACCACTTTTGGCAGTGAATTTGCCACGCCCACCGACTATCACGATCCTTTTGTGCAACAACAGCTGCAGCAAGCCGATAATTGGGCACTGTGGCCGCCGAATCGCTACCGTTTTGATTCGCTTGATTATTATGCTGAATACGCTAACCCTGCCGCGCCCGATGCCCGTCATTGGCTAGGGACAGATGATCGGGGGCGCGATATTGCAGCGCGCTTGTTATATGGTTTTCGGCTCAGTGTGGTGTTTGCCTTGGCATTAACTGTGGTTGGAACACTGTTAGGCATTGTGGCAGGCGCAATACAGGGTTATTTTGCTGGGCGTTTGGATTTATGGTTACAACGTCTGATTGAGATTTGGGGCTCGTTGCCAGAGTTGTATTTACTGATTTTATTTGCCTCTCTGTTTACCCCTAGCCTGTGGTTGTTATTTGTCTTGTTGTCGCTGTTTGGCTGGATGGGCTTGGCTGACTATGTGCGGGCAGAGTTTTTGAAAAATCGCCAAATGGAATATGTCCTTGCCGCCCGTGCCTTGGGTTTGTCTCATCGTCAAATTATCTGGCGCCATGTGTTACCCAATTCATTAACGCCAGTGATTACCTTTTTACCGTTTCGGATTTCCGGCGCTATTTTGGCTTTAACGTCCTTGGACTTTTTAGGCTTGGGCGTGCCGCCCTCAACGCCGAGCTTGGGTGAATTACTGGCGCAAGGCAAAGAAAACTTAGATGCGTGGTGGATTGCCTTGCCGACTTTTGCGGTGTTGACCTTCACTTTGCTGCTGCTGATTTTTATTGGCGAAGGACTGCGCGATGCGCTGGATACCCGAAAGGCGGCAGGATGAGTTTTGCTGAATTGCCGCTGCTGCGGATTGACAACCTATCGGTATTTTTTGGCCAACAGCAGGTGGTTAAAGCGGTCAATCTTTGTGTGTATGCGGGTGAAAAATTGGCCTTGGTTGGTGAGTCGGGATCTGGCAAAACCCAAACCGCACAAGCGATTCTCAAGCTACAACCGGATGCCCGTTACGAAGGCGAGATTTTTTTAAAAGATGAACCTTTGTTGCGCTACAACGAAGCGCAATTGCGGACAATTCGTGGCCGACGAGTGGCGATGGTGTTTCAAGAGCCGATGACTGCGCTCAATCCCTTGCATACTGTCGGTGAGCAAATCTATGAAGTGTTACGGATTCATCTCGGCTTATCTCCACGCCAAGGGTGGGCGCAAGCGATTGAATTATTAGAACGGGTGAAATTACCCGACCCAACCACCTTGGCCCAACGCTATCCCCATCAATTATCGGGTGGTCAACGGCAGCGGGTGATGATTGCGATGGCGTTGGCTGGTGAGCCGGAATTATTGATTGCCGATGAGCCAACCACTGCGCTGGATGTCAGTATGCGCGGTGAAATCATGGCCTTATTAAGCGAACTACAGGCCGAGCGGCGGATGGCGGTGTTGTTGATTACCCACGATCTCTCGCTGGTACAGCGTTTTGCTGATCGAGTGGCAGTGATGCAGCAGGGCGAGTTAATCGAAAGTGCAGCTTGTGAACATCTGTTTCACTATCCACAACATCCTTACACCAAAAATCTGTTGAACTGCACACCGCAACCGCTGGACGACGTGCCACAGGCTAATGCGCCGATTCTATTGACAGCAAAACAACTGACTGTAACCGTATCACGGCGGCAGCGGTGGTGGCGGCGCGAGGCGGTACCGATTTTGCAGGGCGTCGATTTTCAGTTACCGCAAGGGGAAACCCTCGCCATTATTGGCGAATCTGGCTCGGGCAAAACCACTTTGGGTTTGGCGGTGTTGCAGCTCTTAGCAGCACAAGGTGAAGTAGTGATGCAAGGGCAAACCGTGTCTGCGCTGTCCAAACAGGCGTTACGACAATGGAGGCGACATGCCCAGATTGTATTTCAAGATCCCTATTCCAGCCTGTCACCACGCATGACGATGAGCGAAATTCTGCAAGAGGGGTTGCAACTGCACGAACCGCAGTTGGATGAATCGCAACGCTTGGCGCGGATTGTGGCGATTTTGCAAGATGTTGGGCTGACAGCAGATATGTTATCGCGTTATCCGCATGAATTTTCCGGAGGCCAGCGGCAGCGGTTGGCGATTGCGCGGGCCTTGGTGTTACAACCTAAATTGCTGTTGTTAGACGAACCGACTTCGGCCTTGGATATGTCAATTCAGGCGCAAGTGTTGGCTTTGCTGCGGCAGCTACAACAAAAATACCAACTGGCCTATTTGTTTATCAGCCATGATTTGCCAGTGGTGCGGGCAGTGGCGCATCATGTGTTGGTGTTAAAACAGGGCCACATTGTCGAATATGGCCCTGCCCAACAGGTATTTCACACGCCGCAACATCCCTATACCCAAAGTTTATTGCGGGCGGCTGGTTTGTGAGCTCTCGCTGATAAAGTGCTGTAGGGACACAGCCAACGCTGCCCGCGCTTGGTTGAGACGGACCCGCAGAGCTTGATCGTGTGCACAGGATTCTTTATGCAAAGTTGGCATCATAAACACATCATATAGAGCATCGAGCTGGATATGATCGGGTTGCCGCAACAAAACCCAGCCCTCGTTTTGGGTGCGGGTAATCAATTTAGCCTGTTCTAAACAGTCAAGAATATGACCGATTTCATCATAGCCGGTGTGGAGATGGACGCGGAAATCGGCTTGTTTCAGTTCATGGCCGTGTTGTTGTGCTTGAGCTAAACAGACCAACGCATTAAGCGCATCTTGAAACCGTTGCTGGTGCCCCCCAGGGCGTTGCCATGCGCGATGTTGCCAATACCCCAAACCAGCGGTTAGCTCTGCCCCAAACAGCACCAACAGCCACATCAGTTGTAGCCACAATAACAAAATCGGAAAACTGGCAAACGCACCGTAAATCAGTTGGTAAGAACGTGCCATCTCGACATATAGGGCAAAGCCAAGTTTGGCGAGGGTTAATAAGATGGCGGTGGTGATGGCCCCGATCAGCGCATGCGGCCACGGCACAAAGCGATTGGGAATCAGGCCATATACAATCAGCAACACCACCGCAGATAACGAAGCCGATCCCGCTAAACTCAACCACTCATCAATCCAACGCCATTTACCGGTAAATGGTGAACTCAGACCATTGGTGAGTGATAAACCCAAGCCCAACAGCAATGGCCCAAGGGTTAACACCGTCCAATACAACAACATTTGCCGCGCTAGGGGGCGTGATTTTTTTACTCGCCAGATGGCATTAAATGTCCGTTCAATGGTCAACATTAAACTGATGGCGGTGAGTGCCAGCATGGCCAAACCGGCAGCGGTTAATTTGCCGGCATTGTCGCTAAATTGCCGCATGTAGACGGTAATAATCCGTGTGGCTGAGTCGGGTACTAGATTTTCCAGTAAAAATTGCTTAAAGCTGTCGCTATAGGCCGAGAACACCGGAAAAGCCGAGGCAACAATCAGCGTCAGCGTAATCAGTGGCACAAATGACAGCAAGGTCGTAAAGGTCAGGCTAGCGGCGACTTCAATACAGCGATCGGCCAACAACCGCCGGCCAATAAAGCGTAAAAATCCCATCATCTCCAGCCATCGCAACCATAAGGCGAGGGGATAGGGCAGAAAAGAGCGGTTTGTCGTTATCATTGAGTTTTCTTGTGCAAGAAGGAATGTTTCATGGCTGATATTTTAGTGTTGTATTACAGCCGCCACGGGGCGGTACGTGAGCTGGCGCGGGCAATCGCACGCGGTATCGACAGCGTGCCGGGGGCACAAGCGCGTTTGCGTACCGTACCGGCGGTGTCAACCGTATGCGAGGCCACTGCGCCGGCGGTGCCAGAAGACGGCGCACCCTATGTCGAAGCCAGCGATTTGCAAGAGTGTATCGGTTTAGCCTTGGGTAGCCCAACTCGCTTTGGCAATATGGCAGCACCAATGAAATATTTTTTAGATTCCACCAGTGGCGAGTGGATGAAAGGTAGTTTGATTGGTAAACCAGCTTGTGTCTTTACCAGCAGTAGCAGCCAACACGGTGGTCAAGAATCGACTCTATTAAGCATGATGTTGCCGTTGTTACATCACGGCATGCTGTTATGTGGTGTGCCGTATTCTGAAGCCGATTTATCGACTACCCAAACCGGCGGTACGCCCTATGGTGTTACCCATGTCGCAGGGCAAGAGAACAAACCCACCCTCAGCGAAGAAGAACGCCGCTTGGCGATGGCGCAGGGAAAACGCTTGGCGTTGTTGGCATTACAGCTCGTGAAACCCTAGAACAACACGCGGGTGGCTTGACAGCTGATAGCGAAATTCTGCATGCTGTGTTGAATTCAAACCATCGTTTGAATGGAAAATAACAAACGAGTGAGGAACACATCATGCGTCACGCAATGAAAGCTATGGTTTTTGCCACCACGCTGTTGTCGGCGGCAGTCTGGGCAGATGCTTCGCCAGTCGGTACATGGAAAACCATTGATGACAAAACCGGTCAGGCAAAATCGTTGGTACAAATTGCCGAACAAGGTGGAGAATTTAGCGGCAAAGTGGTGAAGTTATTTCAAAACCCCGAAGCCACCTGCGACAAATGTGAGGGCGACCGCGCCAATAAACCGATTCAGGGCATGACTATCCTGTGGGGCGTGAAAAAATCGGGTGATAGCTACGAAGGTGGCAAAATCTTTGACCCGAAAGAAGGCAAAACCTACAGCGTCAAGTTTAAGCCGATTGAAGGTGGGAGAAAGTTAGAAGTACGTGGTTTTCTCGGGGTCGCATTGTTAGGCCGTACCCAAGTGTGGGAACGGGCCGAATAAGCCCCATTCCCCTGCCGCCTTCTGGGACTCAGAAGGCGGATTTACTGATTTACTACAAAATTTCTTTTTTAACGCTCAATACCTCGCCATTTTTGGCATCGACCTTAATGTCCCACTGATTGCCTTGGGCATCTAAAATCTCAAACTCATATTGCAGTCCATCGCGCAAAGGCCGTTTTTCCAAATCTGCCTCAGTAATCGCGCCCGGTTTGGCCTTCAGTGCTGCTTGCTTGGCTTTGTCTGGACTGACAATGCCGAGGGCCCGATAGTCAAGCGTGGTTAAATCGACATCGGCATGGGCGAACTGGCTGGCAAAGCCAAGACTGGATATTGCTGCTAATAACACCATATGCTTTCGCATGATTCCCTCCAAAATAAAAACATCATCTAATGTCTCTAGGATACCGATTAACCCTTAATTGAAAATGAAAGCTGTCATGAAATCACATACATTTTCTGACGAAAAGTTATGGGAGAAGGTAAAGCATTTTGCAGCGGCGGCAGGTAAGGAAGTGATTGAAAAAGTGCTGTGGCTGTATTTTGCTTTGCAAAAACCAGAAACCCCGAAATGGGCCAAGACGGTGATTGTTGGCGCATTGAGCTACTTTATTTTGCCATTCGACAGCGTGCCCGATCTGTTACCTGCGGTGGGGTATACCGATGATGTGGGGGTGTTGGTGGCGGCGTTGGCGACGGTGAGTGCCTATATTACTGATGACATCAAACAACACACCACACAAAAATTGCGCACGTGGTTTCCGAGTTGGTACTAGGCCAGTGGTGAGTGTGATACAGGGGGAAAGGGGGATGTGGTGCGAGGCCATTGACCCGACCTCGCCTGGGTATCCTGCTTTGGATGGCCGACATCATGCCGTTGTCTGTTTACAGCGAGATGAAACCGAGTTAACAGCCGCTTGAAACTTGGATTATGGGCGCGGTAGCGTAACACCGCGTTGCCCTTGGTATTTACCGCCACGGTCGCGATACGATACCTCGCAGATATCATCTTCATCTGCTTCGAGAAATAACACCTGTGCCACCCCTTCATGGGCGTAGATTTTGGCTGGCAGTGGTGTGGTATTCGAAAACTCTAGCGTGACATAACCTTCCCACTCAGGTTCAAACGGGGTGACATTGACGATGATGCCGCAACGGGCATAAGTCGATTTCCCTAAGCACACGGTCAACACATTACGCGGAATGCGGAAATATTCCACTGTCCGTGCCAAGGCAAATGAATTAGGCGGAATCAGGCAAAAACCTTTGCCAGACACTTCAACAAACGATTGTGGATCAAAATTTTTCGGGTCAACAATGGTGCTGTTGATATTGGTAAACACCTTAAATTCATCAGCACAGCGAATATCATAACCATAGCTTGAGGTGCCAAACGAAATGACTTTTTCGCCATTCACTTCTTTAACTTGCTGGGGTTCAAAGGGTTCGATCATGCCGTGTTGTTCGGCCATTTTGCGAATCCAACGGTCAGATTTAATGCTCATTGCGGTTGTTCCATAAAAAATGCCCTCGGTGCGGTTTGTCACACCGAGGGACAACAGCTCAGGGTAAAAAATTACGCGGTTTGAACCGGAATTTTACCGATTTTGACACGCCATTCTGCTGGACCGGTATTGTGAACCGAAGTACCACAGGAATCGACAGCGACAGTCACTGGCATGTCTTCCACTTCAAATTCATAAATGGCTTCCATGCCCAAATCACCAAACGCCACCACTTTCGAGGCTTTGATGGCTTTGGAGACCAAATAGGCCGAACCACCCACCGCCATTAAGTAAACTGCTTTGTTGTCTTTGATGGCTTCGATAGCAGTTGGGCCGCGCTCGGCTTTACCTACCATTCCCAACAAACCAGTCTGTTCTAACATTTGACGGGTGAATTTATCCATCCGTGTCGCAGTGGTAGGGCCGGCTGGGCCAACCACTTCATCACGCACTGGATCAACTGGGCCAACGTAGTAGATAAAGCGATTGGTGAAATCGACCGGCAAGGTTTCGCCCTTGTTGAGCATATCCACCATGCGCTTATGCGCTGCATCGCGGCCAGTCAATAATTTACCGTTCAACAACAGCACATCACCAGGTTTCCAACTGGCAACTTCTTCTGGCGTGATGGTGTCGAGGTTGACACGTTTGCCGCTGCTGCTGTCGTAGGTGATTTCTGGCCAGTCTTCCAGTTTCGGGGTTTCCAACACCGCAGGGCCAGAACCATCAAGGTGGAAATGAATATGGCGGGTAGCGGCACAGTTTGGAATCATCGCCACAGGTAACGAGGCGGCGTGGGTTGGGTAATCGAGGATTTTCACATCCAACACGGTGGTCAAACCGCCAAGACCTTGGGCGCCAATACCGAGGGCGTTCACTTTTTCGTACAGCTCAAGACGCAATTCTTCGATACGGCTTAAGCTGGCGCCGCTGGCGGCTTTGTCTTTCAGCTCATGGATATTGACGTGATCCATCAACGATTCTTTTGCCAACAACATCGCTTTTTCTGGTGTACCACCAATCCCAATCCCCAAAATGCCGGGTGGACACCAGCCAGCACCCATGGTTGGAACAGTTTTTAACACCCAATCGACAATGCTGTCGGACGGGTTCAGCGCATAGAATTTGGATTTGTTTTCCGAACCACCGCCTTTTGCCGCACAGATCACTTCCACACCATCGCCATCAACAATTTCGTAATGCACGACGGCGGGGGTGTTGTCTTTGCTGTTTTGGCGTTTGCCGGCGGGGTCGAGTAAGACCGAGGCGCGCAAGGTGTTATCTGGATGCAGATAGGCGCGGCGTACGCCTTCGTTGATCATCTCTTGTACGCTTAAGGTGGCATCCCATTGCACCTTCATACCCACTTTTAAGAACACCACGGCAATACCGGTGTCTTGACAGATGGGACGGCGACCTTCGGCACACATGCGGCTATTGATCAGAATTTGCGCCATGGCGTCTTTAGCCGCAGGGCTTTCTTCACGCAAATAGGCCTGATACAGCGCATCAATATAATCTTTGGGGTGATAACAACTGATGTATTGGAAGGCATCCGCAATGCTTTGGATGAAGTCTTCTTGACGAATCACGGTCATGGCGCAGCGTTCTCCATTGTTATTAAGCCAGTGAGGGCGGGGTGTGGCAGTCGCTTCTCGTGTCGAGAAGGCAACGACAACCGAAGAATTTTACCAGAATCACCCCCATAAGCCCTAACCGAGCGGCCACCAGCGGTGGAAATGGTGCACCGGCCCAATGCCATGACCAATCGCGAGACAATCGGCTTGTGCTAAAGCCCCATTGAGGTAGGATTTTGCCACCGCGACAGTATCCACCCAATTATCATGCTGTGGTCGCAAGGCAGCTAACGCCGCAGACAAAGTGCAGCCAGTACCGTGGGTGTGGTGGGTGGGTAGGCGCATGCCAGTAAAACAATGTATGCCTTCGGCTTGGATTAAATAGTCTGGACTTTCCAAACCAGTTAAATGTCCCCCTTTCATCAACACCGCTTTCGCGCCTAAATCTAACAGCGCTTTTCCCTGTGCCATCATGTCATCGACGGTCGTCGCGGGTGCGGTATCAAGCAAAGCGGCAGCTTCGGGCAGATTGGGTGTCAGTAAATCGGCGCAGGGCAACAGCGTATCGCGCAAAGCAGAAACCGCTTCTGGTGCAAGCAAATCATGGCCGCTTTTAGAAATCATCACCGTATCGAGTACCACATACGGCGGTTGCCAACGCTGTAGCGCATCGGCGCAGGCGTAAATAATTTCTGCATTCGCCAGCATGCCGAGTTTCACCGCATGGATATTGAGATCGCTGAACACAGCATCGCATTGTGCGCTAATAAAGCTGGCCGGTGGGGTATGAATGGCGCTGACGCCTTGGGTATTTTGTGCGGTAAGCGCGGTAATCACACTCGCCCCATAGACACCCAAAGCTGAGAAAGTTTTTAAATCAGCTTGAATCCCCGCACCGCCGCTTGAATCAGAACCGGCAATGGTTAATACCTGATAGACCATGGGATATCTCTCATTAGAACAAACGGATTTCAGGGAAAAAGGCGCGATTGAGTTGATGACAGGCCTGTACCGGATCTGCCGCACGGCATAGCGCTGACACCACTGCCAGCCCTGCCACCCCACTGTCTCGCAGTTGTTCGGCATTCTCAACCGTAATCCCACCAATCGCCACCACTGGCCGCCGTGTCAGGCCAAGGCACTTTTTTAAGCCTTCCACGCCGAGCGGTGACGCGGCGTCGCTTTTGGTACTGGTGGCAAACACCGGCCCAACACCGAGGTAATCGGCAAGGAGCACATCATCGGCTTGGAAATGGGCAGGTTGGTTAGCGGATAAACCCAAAATCGCTTTCTCACCCATCCAGCGGCGCGCAACCGCCAGCGGTAAATCTTGTTGTCCGACATGTAAACCATCGGCTTCGCAACCGAGGGCAATGTCGAGATGATCATTGATAATAAAGGGGATATTGGCTTCGCGTGTCAGGGTTCGCATTTCTTGCGCAAGGGCTAAGAGTTCGCGTTTTTTCCACGTTGGGGCACGAAGTTGAACCACGCTGATGCCGTGCGGCAGGAGTTTGTGCAGTAAATTCACCGTCGCCCGCGCACCACCACATTGGTCAGGATCGACAACCCAATACAAGCTGAGGTCAACTGCATTCACAATCATTACCTTTGTTTTGCTAAAGAGAGCGATTGTGCCATAGCTGCTTAGGTTGGGCGTGGCTGGGGGAGATGGATAGTACAGTAGGGTGGATAAACGCAGTGCATCCACCCAAAACAATCATTAAGTAACCAAATTAAAAATGATGGGCAAAAAATCGGTGCCCACGCTACTGGCTTAATGATTGGATAAATGCACAATCTTCATGCACTCTAAGCTGGCTACGAATTACTGAATAGCTGATTAACAGTTTTCATTGGTATAAACATGCATTTTCGACCATTATTTTCACACAACAACTCAAAACCATATTTTCTGTAGAAAAGCTCTGCTTTTTCGTTCAAACAATCAACAATAACAGCATAAGCTGACAGATATCGACTGATTTGCCACAAATATTCAAGCGCTTTAATCAGTGAAATTCTTCCTAATCCACTCTTCTGATGATGAGAATTAACCGCAAGTTGCGCCAATAAAAATATAGGAATAGGGTAGTGTGGTAGTTTTTTTGCTAAATTTGCCGGCAATGTTTCTCTACTGATTGAGCTTGGCGCGACTGTATAGAATGCACAAATAGCTAATTTGTTATTTGGTAAAGGCGTGATTGCCGGCAAGACCATGGTACGACTGATACCAGCTTGCATATGTTTTACAGCGAATTGCCGGATAAAGGTGTTGAGTTCTACTTCACCACAATCAAAACCCTCTCGGTCGTGAACAGATCTATCAAGCTCAACAAACTGTTCAGACCACATTACTTGACCCCTTGCTCACGAGTGAAATCCAAAGCTGCTTTCAGTGAGCTGTTGGGTTGTTTAGCGTGTTCGCAAGCAGCCATAAACTGATCAAAAATATCATCTTTAACAGTCATGCTCTCGTGTTCTGCAATGACTTTTGAGGCATCTTCATCCATTAATTTGACAACGTATTCAGTCAGGCTTTTCAAGCCAAGTAATGCCGATGCTTTTTCAGCTTTGGCTTTGATCTCTTCGTCAATGCGTAGATCTAAACGAGCAGTGGCCATAATACACCTCATTTGTACGGATTATTTCCGTACAGTATAAGTTAGAAATAAGATGCTTACCATGTATGTCAAATTGACATTGCAAGAATGAAGGTCAAACAACCACCCAAAAAAAATCCCCCACCGCATCACACAGTGGGGGATTTTGCGTGCTAGAAGTTAGCGGGGGAGGATGCTGTCGCCCATCAAGAACGCATCGACTTCACGCGCTGCTTGACGGCCCTCGCGGATAGCCCACACCACCAACGACTGACCACGACGCACATCGCCAGCAGCAAACACGCCATTGACGTTGGTGTGATAACAGCCTTCACCATCGGTTGTTGCCTTGGCATTATTCCGCGCATCGCGTTCCACACCAAAAGCATCCAACAAACTGCCCACCGGATTGGTAAAGCCCATTGCCAAGAAAGCCGCATCACAAGGAATCTCGAACTCACTACCCGCGACTTCAATCATCTTGCCGTCTTTCCATTCCACACGCACAGCGCGCAACGCTTTCACATTGCCTTCGCCATCATCAATGAATTCTTTGGTCGCAACCGCAAATTCACGTTTGGTCTCACCTTCTTTATGCGAAGACGAGGTGCGCATTTTCAGCGGCCAATAAGGCCAAACCAATGGCTTATCTTCCTGCTCGGGCGGCGCCGGCATCAATTCAAACTGCGTCACCGATGCCGCACCTTGACGATAGCTGGTACCCACACAGTCAGAACCCGTATCACCGCCACCAATCACCACCACATGCTTACCTTCCACATTGATTGGATTGGTAAGGCCTTGTTGCACTTCTTTATTTTGCGGAATCAAAAACTCCAACGCCGCATAGATGCCCTTCAACTGACGACCCGGAACAGGTAAATCGCGAGGCACTTCCGAACCCGCCGCCAAAATCACCGCATCAAAATCTTTCTTCAGCTGCTCGGCAGGAATCACCGTCGTAGCATCGTTATTGATACCAGCAGGGACATGCTTATCGCCGATGATGACCTTGGTACGGAAATTCACCCCCTCGGCCTGCATCTGCGACACACGGCGATCAATCACGGTTTTATTTAATTTGAAGTCGGGAATCCCAAACCCCAACAAACCACCGAGGCGGCTCGATTTCTCGAACACGGTAACATCATGGCCGACACGCGCCAGCTGCTGCGCTGCAGCCAAACCAGCAGGGCCAGAGCCAACAATCGCCACTTTCTTACCAGTTTTCACCGAAGCAGGCTGCGGCACCACCCAGCCCATGTCCCAACCCTTGTCGATAATCGCGTGCTCGATGGATTTAATTCCCACCGGTGCAGCGTTAATACCGAGGGTACAAGCGGCTTCGCATGGCGCAGGGCAAATGCGACCGGTAAAGTCGGGGAAGTTATTGGTGGAGTGCAACACATCCAACGCCTGCTTCCAGTTGCCCTTGTAAACCAAATCGTTCCAGTCTGGAATGATATTGTTCACAGGGCAGCCGTTGTTACAGAACGGAATGCCACAGTCCATACAACGGGCGCCTTGGGTTTTGGCCTCGTCGTCGGACAGGGTAATCACAAATTCTTTGTAATGTTTCAAACGCGCTTCAACTGGCTCGTAGGCCTCTTCAACGCGTTCAAACTCCATGAAACCAGTCGGCTTGCCCATTTATGCGGCCTCCTTCTGTGCAGCAGCGGCCAACTCGGTGAGGGCGCGCTTGTATTCATGTGGATACACTTTGACGAATTTTTCGCGATACAGCTCCCAATCCGCCAGAATGCGCTTGGCAACAGCACTGCCGGTGTGTTCAACGTGACGAGTGATTAACTCTTTCAACAACACCTCATCAGCTTGGCCGCGATGCAATGGCTCGTTAGGGGCATGGCGGTTGGCTGGCAAGACTTTTTCCAATGCCACTTGCGCCATATTGCAACGGTGTTTGAAAGTGCCTTCTTCATCCAACACATAGGCAATACCGCCCGACATCCCCGCCGCAAAGTTACGGCCAGTCATGCCCAACACCACCACGGTGCCACCGGTCATGTATTCACAACCGTGATCGCCCACACCTTCGACAATCGCCGTCGCGCCAGAGTTACGCACGCAGAAACGTTCGCCACCCACGCCCGACAAGAAAGCTTCGCCCTCAGTCGCGCCATACATCACCGTGTTACCCACAATGATGTTTTGTTGCGTGTCACCACGGAAATCAGGGTGAGGTTTGATCACGATGCGACCACCGGACAACCCTTTACCGACGTAATCGTTACCCTCGCCGGTCAGTTCCAAGGTCACGCCTTTGGCCAAGAAAGCCCCAAACGCTTGCCCTGCTGTACCAGTCAATTTGACGTGGATGGTGTCATCTGGCAGACCTGCATGGCCATAACGACGTGCCACCTCGCCCGACAACATCGTGCCGCAGGTGCGGTTGACGTTGGTAATAGCGGTTTCGATTTGAACTTTTTGGCCTTTTTCCAGCGCAGGTTTCGCTTGTTCAATCAGCTTGTGATCCAACGCTTTGTCCAAACCGTGGTCTTGCACTTCGGTATGACGGCGCGAGACATCGGCAGGCACTGCAGGCTGATGGAAGATTTTCGAGAAATCTAAGCCTTTGGCTTTCCAATGTTCAATACCAGCACGGGTTTCCAGCAGATCGACACGGCCCACCAGATCATCAAACTTACGAATCCCCAGTTGTGCCATCAATTCGCGCACTTCTTCAGCCACAAAGA
Source organism: Aquaspirillum serpens DSM 68 (assembly GCF_000420525.1). Lineage (GTDB taxonomy): Bacteria > Pseudomonadota > Gammaproteobacteria > Burkholderiales > Aquaspirillaceae > Aquaspirillum > Aquaspirillum serpens. The sequence continues at coordinate 6,086 of NZ_ATVC01000017.1, read as the reverse complement.
AGAAGTAGTTCACCACATGCTCAGGCTGACCGGTGAAACGCTTACGCAATTCAGGGTCTTGTGTCGCAACGCCGACTGGGCAGGTGTTGAGGTGACATTTACGCATCATGATGCAGCCTTCGACCACCAACGGCGCAGTGGCAAAGCCAAACTCATCCGCCCCTAACAATGCACCAATTACCACATCGCGGCCGGTTTTCATTTGGCCATCAACTTGCACACGGATCCGCGAACGCAGACGGTTAAGCACCAAGGTCTGTTGCGTTTCAGCCAAACCCAGTTCCCACGGTGTCCCAGCATGTTTGATCGACGACACTGGCGAAGCGCCCGTCCCCCCGTCAAAACCAGCAATCACTACATGGTCAGCTTTCGCTTTTGCTACACCGGCAGCCACCGTACCGACACCGACTTCAGACACCAGTTTGACCGAGATAGAAGCGCGGTCGTTGGCGTTTTTCAAATCGTGAATCAGCTGTGCCAAGTCTTCGATGGAATAGATATCGTGGTGTGGAGGTGGCGAAATCAAACCGACGCCCGGCACCGAGTGACGCAAGAAGCCGATGTATTCCGAGACTTTATGCCCCGGCAATTGACCGCCTTCGCCCGGTTTTGCCCCTTGCGCCATCTTGATCTGAATTTGGTCAGCATTGACCAGATATTCCGTGGTCACACCAAAGCGACCCGATGCCACTTGTTTAATCGCCGAACGCAGGGAATCGCCTTCTTTGAACACATAATCGCGCTCAATACGGGACACCCCGACCACTTCCGACAATTTTTGACCGGCTTTTAATGGCAAGAAGCGTTTTGCATCTTCGCCACCCTCACCGGTGTTGGACTTACCGCCAATGCGGTTCATCGCAATCGCCAAGGTGGTATGGGCTTCGGTCGAGATCGAACCTAAGGACATCGCCCCCGTCGCAAAGCGTTTTACGATTTCTTTTGCGGGTTCGACTTCCTCTAACGGAATCGACTCAGCAGCAAATTTGAAATCGAACAAGCCGCGCAAGGTCAGATGACGCTTGGTCTGGTCGTTAATCAGCTTGGCGTATTCTTTGTAAGTTTCGTACTTACCAGAACGGGTGGAGTGCTGCAGCTTCGCAATAGAATCGGGCGTCCACATATGTTCTTCGCCGCGAATACGGAAGGCGTATTCACCACCAGCATCCAACATATTGGCTAACACAGGATCGGGCGAGAAAGCGTCGCTGTGCAGACGAATCGCTTCTTCTGCCACTTCAAACACACCAATCCCCTCGATGTTCGAGGGCGTGCCGGTGAAGTATTTTTCAACGAAGTCTTTTTGCAGACCAATCGCTTCAAAAATTTGCGCGCCGGTGTAGGACATATAAGTCGAGATGCCCATTTTGGACATCACTTTACACAGCCCTTTACCCACGGCTTTGATGAAGTTTTTCGTGTATTTCTCGGCTTTTTCTGCATCGCCCTTGGCCAAGCTCTCGATGGTTTCTAACGCCAAGAACGGATGCACCGCTTCTGCACCATAGCCACCCAGCAAGGCAAAGTGATGCACTTCACGCGCCGAGCCAGTTTCCACCACCAAGCCCGCCGAAGTACGCAAGCCTTTTTTCACCAAATGCTGATGGATGGCCGAGGTAGCCAACAGGGCTGGAATCGCCACATTGTCAGCATCCACCTTACGGTCGGACACAATCAGGATATTGGCACCAGAACGCACCGCGTCTTCAGCATCTGCTGCCAGCGAGGCCAAACGTGCTTCAATCCCTTCTTTGCCCCATGCCACCGGATAGCAAATATCAAGTTCAAAGGAACGGAATTTGCCGGAGGTGTACTGCTCGATATTACGCAGTTTTTCCATATCGCCGAACGACAACACCGGTTGTGCCACTTCTAAGCGGATCGGTGGGTTGATATCAGCGGTATTCAGCAAGTTGGGTTTCGGGCCAATAAACGACACCAACGACATCACCAATTCTTCACGAATCGGGTCGATAGGTGGGTTGGTCACTTGGGCAAACAGTTGCTTGAAGTAGGTGTAAAGGGTTTTGTTTTTCTTCGACAACACCGGCAGCGCCGAGTCGGTACCCATCGAACCGGTGGCTTCTTCACCATTTTGCAGCATCGGCTCCAAGATCACTTTGATGTCTTCTTGGGTGTAGCCAAAAGCTTGCTGACGGTCGAGTAACGAGGCTTGTGGGGTCGGGGCTTTTTCTGCTGGCGCCGGCACTTCATCGAGTTTGATGCGGATTTTTTCGATCCACTCACGATAAGGCTTGGAATTCGCCAGCGAATCTTTCAGCTCTTTATCATCAATAATGCGGCCTTGTTCCATGTCGATCAGGAACATTTTGCCGGGCTGCAAACGCCATTTTTTGACGATTTTCTTCTCGGGAATCGGCAACACACCGGATTCCGACGCCATCACCACTAAATCATCATCGGTGACCAAATAACGGGCTGGACGCAAGCCATTGCGGTCGAGGGTAGCACCGATTTGACGACCATCGGTAAAGGCCACCGCCGCAGGGCCATCCCACGGTTCCATCATCGCAGCGTGATATTCATAGAAAGCACGGCGATTTTCGTCCATCAGCGCGTGTTTTTCCCACGCTTCTGGAATCATCAACATCACCGCATGGGCTAATGAATAGCCGCCGCCCATCACCAACAATTCCAGTGCGTTATCAAACGAAGCGGAATCGGATTGACCAGGGTAGTGTAATGGCCAAATTTTCTTCAGATCTTCGCCGAGAATCGGTGAAGAAATGGCTTGTTCACGCGCCTTAAACCAGTTGACGTTGCCGCGTACGGTGTTGATTTCACCGTTGTGGGCAATGTAACGGAAGGGGTGCGCCAAATCCCAAGTCGGGAACGTATTGGTCGAGAAGCGTTGATGCACCAAGGCCAAAGCCGAGACAGTGCGCTTGTCTTGCAGGTCGAGGTAGTACACACCGACCTGATCGGCTAATAACAAGCCTTTGTAGTTCACGGTACGAGCCGAGAACGAAGGCACATAAAACTCTTGGCCGTGTTTTAAGTTGAGCGTTTTAATCGCATTCGCGGCACGGCGACGGATGATATATAGCTTGCGTTCTAGGGCATCGGTCACAAAGACATCTGGACCGCGTCCGACAAACACCTGTTTAATCACTGGCTCTTTAGCGCGCACCGTGGGCGACATCGGCATATCACGATTGACCGGCACATCGCGCCAGCCCAACAACCGTTGACCTTCGGCAGCGATAGAACGCTCAATCTCTTCCATACAGGCGTGGCGAGAAGCGGCTTCTTGGGGCAAGAACACCATCCCCACGCCATATTCGCCAACTGGAGGCAACTCCACACCTTGTTTCGCCATGTCCTCGCGATAGAACTGATCCGGAATTTGGATCAGGATACCGGCACCGTCACCTTGCAGTGGATCGGCACCCACGGCGCCACGGTGATCGAGGTTTTTCAGGATTAACAAACCCTGTTCGACGATATTATGGGACTTTTGACCCTTGACATGGGCCACAAAGCCCACGCCGCAAGCGTCGTGCTCGTTGGCGGGGTCGTACAACCCCTGCCGTTCTGGTACTGCCGGTTCCATCACACGCATTCCTTCAAAATTGCCTGGCCTGTGTTTCACGACCAGTGACGAAAAAAGCCGAGTGTCGTTCTCGACGCTTCGGCCTGTACGAAAAGAAAATTTAAGAGGCAACCATCGAATATAACGGGAAGCCCATGCCAATTCAAGATGCTGCAATGCACCAATTTAGAGCATAAATTCACCCCGTTGGCAGGGCTGGAGATGCCGCTTGTCATTTGACTACCCGTGACGGCATTTTGTCATTATGACAGGATATGATCGAAAATGGCCTATTTGCTGCATATAAAACGGTTTCATGCCGTTTTATTAGGGTAAATAAATGCTTCTTCCACCATCGACCGCAATAATCTGCCCCGTAATATACGGCGCATCAAACAGCAAAAACGCCACCGTTTTTGCTAAATCCTCTGGCGTTCCCACTCGTTGTAGAGGAATGCTGTCTTCGATTCGTTGCCGCACAGGGTCAGAAAATACCGACTCTCCCTCAGGCCACACATTGGCACCGGGGGCCACACCATTGACTCGTACCTGTGGCGCCAGCTCAATCGCAAGGGTACGAATTAACTGTGCATGCCCTGCTTTGGCCAAGTTATACACCACATGCCCCGGCATCGGGCGTTCTGCGTGAATATCAATCAGGCCAACAATTGCTCCACCTGCTGCCCGTAAATAGGGCGCAGCGGCTTGTGATAAAAACAGCGGTGCTTTGAGGTTGCTACCAATCAAATCATGCCAATCGGCCTCGGTAATATTGCCCAGTGCGGTTGGAAAAAAGCTGGAAGCGTTATTCACCAAACCATCTAAACGCCCAAAACAATTGAGGGTGTGATGGATCATATCGGGCAAGCGCGCAGTCTCTAATAAATCGGCCTGCACACAGGCTGCCGAGTGTGGACGCTGTTGATTCAGTTCAGCCGCGAGGGCTTCTGCTGCGGTTGCTGAAGCGCGATAGTGCAACATCACCCGCGCACCGACTTGATGCAGTTGACGCGCAATCGCCGCGCCCACCCGTTTTGCTCCACCTGTGATGAGAACAACAGGGGCTGTTTCCTGTGGCATCACTGTCATCTGAAATCCCTATCACCATGAAAAAATTGTCGGCAGATTGTGCCTGCGAAAAGGCGCGAAAAACAATGTAATAATGCACCCTTTGCCCAATTGCTAACAGAAAGATTGCTGTGAGTGCTTTACCTATTCCTGACCACGATGCGCTGTTAAGTTCCCAACGTTTAATGCAACAGATCCAACAACTCATTGCCGAGCGGGGTGGTTGGATCTCGTTTGCCGACTATATGCAAGCCGCGCTCTATACCCCACAACTCGGTTATTACAGTGGTCACAGCTATAAATTTGGCAGCAGCGGTGATTTTGTGACCGCACCAGAAATTACCCCTCTCTTTGCCGCTACCATCGCTGCCGACATTGCCCCGTTGTTGCCGTTGAGTGGTAATACAGTGATTGAATTTGGCGCAGGCAGTGGCCGTTTGGCAGCAGATTTATTAAAAGCATTGGCACAACAACAGGCGCTACCCACTCACTATTACATTGTCGAGGTGTCCGCCGATCTGGCCGCCCGACAGCGTGATTATTTAACGCAACAATGCCCAGAATTATTATCTCGGGTGGTTTGGCTCAGTTCGTTGCCAGAACAGATTGAAGCCGTGGTGATCGGGAATGAAGTGCTTGATGCCATACCCTGTGAGTTGGTGTATTGGGACCCAACCCAACAGCCTTGGCAGCGTGGGGTGGCGTGGTCAGAAGATGGTTTTGTCTGGGCTGATCGACCAATTCAAGACCCACGCTTACAGGCTGCTGTGGCCTTATTGGAACCCGGGCCGGATTATTTGAGTGAAGTTCAACTGGCGGCGGCAGGTTTTATGCATACCTTGGCCGAGCGTTTGCAATGTGGCGCGATTTTGTTGTTTGATTATGGCTTTCCCCGTGATGAGTATTACCACCCACAACGGCGGCAAGGCACATTGATGTGCCACTATCGCCATCACGCCCATGCTGATCCTTTTTTATGGCCGGGGTTGCAGGACATCACCACGCATATTGACTTCACCACGGTAGCCGAGATTGGTTTGCAACATGGGCTGGATTTGCAAGGCTATACCACGCAAGCACAGTATTTGATCAACGCGGGCATTCTCGACCAGCTGGCGCAGTTCAATCCCGAGGACATTACCCATTATTTACCCCACGCCAACGCGGTGCAAAAACTGCTGTCAACGGCAGAAATGGGTGAGTTGTTTAAGGTGATTGGCTTCTCTCGCGGCCTACCTTTGGAATGGCAGGGGTTTTTACGCGGTGATCGTTGTCGGTATCTCTAACAACTCACCGGTGTTGGGTTGCCAGTATTTGGCAACCTGACGTATCTGACTCAGCCAATGTAGGGAGGATAAGTGTAGAGCATCCGCCGGTAGTGTGAGCACTGGTTTTGTGCCCACCATTTTTAATTTGGTTGCTCAATGATTGTTTTGGGTGGATGCACTGCGTTTATCCACCCTAC
>NZ_ATVC01000016.1 GCF_000420525.1 Aquaspirillum serpens DSM 68 | reverse complement strand
CAGGGCACCGCCACCGCTGGACGTAGGGGCACCGCCACCGCTGGACGTAGGGGCACCGCCACCGCTGGATGGTATGGCACCGCCACCGCTGGACATCATGGCACCGCCACCGCTGGACATCAGGGCACCGCCACCGCTGGAAATCATGGCACCGCCACCGCTGAAAGTCAGGGCACCGCTGTTGTTGGATCTTATGGAAAAGCTGAAGCGATCTCTGGCTCAATAGAAACCGGTCAATTTAGTTTAGGCGTTATGCTCAACGACGGTGTGTTATCTCTCGGAACAGAGTGTCTGGGATTTATTCGTATTAATCCTAATTTTGATGCTTCCCCATCTGACGATTCCCGTTTCAAAGCAGGCCTGTTGAGTCGTATTAGAATTCGATTACCCGATAGGTCTATTATCACCGTTGTAATTGATGGCGAAGCGTATCTGCCGGACGTGTTTTATACCCTGAACCCAAAAGGAGAAGTTGTGGAATGGAAAGAAGATGGCTCTCATCGAACTCCAACAGTGCAAACCCCTTTGAACATGCCGAGATGGAAAGACTGAAACGCGATCTAAAAGAGAAATTCTGCTTACAAGGGCAATTGCATAATGAGCTCATACTTGGTCATACTATTTCTGTGACAAAACAAACATTAAAACAGTTTAATTTATTCAAAAATTTTGAAAGGGGTTTTTTGCAAGCGCTGAAAAAATCATTTTCCGCATTGGTCGCGGCAGATCAAAACTCTCAACAATGGCGAATTGGAAACAGTTTTATCAATCATGAGGCTGATCGTGCTGTTGTGCATGTTATTTTAACTGGAGGTAGTAGTCGTTTTCCAATTATCAGAACGATGTTAGTATATTTGGCTCCATCATAAGCACTTGCCAATTGCATGACTTAAGGTTAATTGAAGTTGTGCAGCAGCCTATAGGATTATTTTTCGAATTTTCACCAGACGTGAACGAAATAAATGCAGAAATTGTTAGACCGGCTGTTGTGGAATGGGATAACAAATCACAAACCATCAGATCGGTTGTTTTGCGTGGTGTTTTGGCACAAAAATCAAGGTAAATGCTGTTGCTTACCAAAAAATTCTGGAAGATCCATGACAACGATTCATGGACCAAACGGGCGCAGCGGCGGCAAGTCTGGTAAAATCGGCGGCGTTTTTATCTCTTTTTGCTTGGAAAAGACCCATGTTCGCAGCCGACCAAACCATTGCACAATATGATCCTGAGCTTGCCGCAGCAATCGAGGCAGAAGTCCAGCGTCAAGAAGACCACATCGAACTGATTGCTTCAGAAAACTACACCAGCCCTGCGGTGATGGAAGCCCAAGGCTCACAACTGACCAACAAATACGCCGAAGGCTATCCGGGCAAACGCTTCTACGGTGGTTGTGACCATGTGGATGTGGTAGAACAACTGGCGATTGACCGCGTCAAACAACTGTTTGGTGCAGAATACGCCAACGTCCAACCGCATTCTGGCTCACAAGCCAATCAAGCGGTTTATTTCTCCATCCTCAAACCCGGTGACACCGTGATGGGCATGAACTTGGGTCATGGTGGACATTTGACCCACGGTAGCCCAGCTAACCTATCTGGCAAATTATTCAACATCGTTGCCTATGGTTTGAACGAAAACGAAGAAATCGACTACGACGACATGGAACGTGTCGCCACAGAAACCAAACCAAAACTGATTATTGGTGGTGCGTCTGCGTATGCCTTGCGTTTTGATTTTGAACGCATGGGACAGATTGCGAAAAAAGTCGGCGCTTACTTCATGGTTGACATGGCACACTATGCTGGTTTGATTGCCGCCGGTGTGTATCCTAACCCTGTGCCACATGCCGATTTTGTCACATCTACCACCCATAAAACCCTGCGTGGCCCACGCGGTGGGATTATTTTGGCGAAGGCTGAGTACGAAAAATCATTGAATTCTAATGTGTTCCCAACCCTACAGGGTGGCCCATTGATGCACGTTATCGCTGGTAAAGCGATTGCGTTTAAAGAAGCACTGCAACCTGAATTCAAAGCCTATCAAGAACAAGTGCTGAAAAATGCTGCAGCAATGGCGAACACATTGGCCAGCCGTGGCCTGCGTATTGTGTCGGGTCGCACTGAATCGCATGTGTTCTTAGTCGATTTGCGTCCAAAAGGCCTGACTGGTAAAGCGGCTGATGCTGCGCTGAATCGCGCTCATATTACCGTCAACAAAAATTCGATTCCAAACGATCCAGAAAGCCCATTTGTGACCTCGGGTATTCGGATTGGCTCGCCTGCGATTACCACTCGTGGTTTCAAAGAAGAAGAAGCCATCTTGGTAGCGAATTTAGTGGCGGATGTGTTGGATGCGCCGGAAGATGCAGCAGTTGCTGCGCGGGTGGCAGAACAAGCGACAGCGTTGTGCCGTCGTTTCCCTGTCTATGCCCGTTAATTTGTCAGATTGACTGATTAAAAAGCGGCGGGCGTGAGTCCGCCGCTTTTGCTGTTTTTTGATTAGGGTAAATCGCCGTCATGAAATGCCCGTTCTGCGGACACCTTGAAACACACGTGATTGATTCGCGTGTGACCGAAGAAAAAGACGCTATTCGCCGTCGCCGTCGATGGATGTTTAGCGTGTGAGAAGCGTTTTACCACATTTGAAACTGCCGAAGTGCGTATGCCACAAGTGGTGAAACAAGGCGGTCATCGTGCCGATTTTTCAGAAGAAAAATTGCGAGTCAGTTTTTCGCGCGCGTTACATAAACGGCCGGTTTCCACTGAGTCCGTCGATGAGGCAGTGCGCCGAATTCAACAAAAATTACTGGCCAGCGGCGCACGCGAGGTGACATCGCGCTTAATTGGTGAGATGGTGATGAAAGAATTGGGGCGTTTAGATAAAGTCGCCTATGTGCGATTTGCTTCGGTGTATCGAAGTTTTGAGGATGTCTCAGAGTTCTCCGAGGCGATAGAAGAATTATCGCGTGGTGCATAGCCAAGACGGCTGTGTGTGTGTTTATTTTTTCTTGCAATGGATATTGGTATGCCTCCCCCGCCTAAAATAAAAATAGTGAAAACATTAAGTAAGCAATTACTGGTTCACGATGTGCGCGGAATGCCTCGCAGTTTGGCCGAACAAGGGGCAGAGGGTTTTCGATCGCTGTGTGATAGCTTTGATATCGAGGCAACGCGCCTTGAACAAACCTGTCCCGGTATTGAAAAAGCACTGGAGCAAAGTCCATTAGCGGCCTTACTGCGCGGTAAACTCGCCGAGCGTAACAATCAACACCGTTTCCGCCATGCCGCAGTGTATGTGTCATATATGCACAAAGAGCTGGCTTTTGTGCACCGCGCTCAATTTAGCGTTGAAGCTGGCGATAAGAATGCAGGAAAAGGTAAGCAGCCAAATACGCTGTTACTACCACATCGCATGTTGCTGCGCTACCTCGATATCCCGACCACATTGCCACTGGCAGAGCAAACCACCGCCTTGCAAGGCATGGAGATTTGGTTAAGTTTGCATAACCAAACCCAGCTGTGGGGTGGAAAGCAATTTGATCAAGAATTACTGAACAGCTATTCCCTCGATTGGCCTTACGCCATTTTTGCTTTGCAAAAAATCGTTGATGTCCTACAAAATTGGTCATCACGTTGCACCGATGAAAAATCCGCCACCCTCGATGCCTTATGGGCATTACTACTCTTATGTGCCCCACATGGCTCGTCAGGCGTCACCGAACATATTTTATTAACCGAATGGGGTGTGCCGTATGCTGAGGCACAAGAGATTGCAAAAGCGTATCGCGATAATCTCGTCTATCCCACTGAATTGTTTCACTTTGCCCCGCTGCATCCCGCACAACAAGCGCGTTTTGAGCACGGAGAAGAGGCTTGCTGTTTAGAAATCGACAGCAATCTGTTCCCAAGTGCAATCGGTGGTTTCCAACGCGCTTATCTACAACAGGCGCTATTTCCCGACAGCCAAACTGAACAACCGCTTTTACCCTCGCTGTTCAACTATTTTTCTTTTGCTGTCTGCCACTTAGCTGAAACCTTCGCCGACTTGCTGCCGCAGCGTTTGGCTGAAGACGTGGAATTTGCACAACTATTTGCCATCGCACCGGACGATGTGCAAATCACCATCGGCCAAACCGAGGCCGCAGAATTGGCACCGCATGTTTTACGGATGACAGAATTAGCGGTGTTGGCGATTCAACAAGCGGTGGTCGATTTTTGTTCCGATTGGTCACAGCAAAGCTTGACCCTAGCATTGCAAAAGCAAAGTTTAGCGGGGCTGATTGGGTTACAAACCAAACTTGCGCCAGAGCATCAGCACTATGGCGCGATTACCCAATTGATGCAGCAGTTGTTACAAGCACAGGCACATATTGGCCTGAAACAAGCCTATCACTTTGCACAATGGCAATATCAGTGGCAGACACAATTAGAGGCTTTGCAGCAACTGACTGCAGAAGAAAACGATGCGCAAGCCGATGAACGCAAAAAAAATCAGCTGAAAACCACCTTGGCTGCTCTGCATGAGCATAGCCAAACCGTGCTGAGCACGTTTTTCCCAGAGTTACAAACCACCGATAGCCAAACTCACGCTGAACAACAATTACGCGATTTGTTGGCAAGACCAGAACTCTCCTCGCCATTACGCAGTGCATTACAGCAATGGCAGCAGCATTATCAGGCGCGTACGCAACAACAGCAGTTGCCTGCACTTGAACAGTTACAAGCAGTGCTAGAACAAGCCAACCAAGATTTTCAACATCTGTGCCACATTACCGATCATCGCCAACAACAATGGACACAAACGCTGGCAGATTTAACAGCAAAAATTGTGCAATTACCGCTGCAATTTCCATTGCAAACGCTGGCACCGATTGAAAATGAAATGGCCGAATCCGCCGAGCCGGATAATACCGCTAACGGCCAAGAGCAAGCGCGTAAAGTGCAGAAAAAATTGGATAAGGCTAATAAACTTATTCACGATCTCAATCGCTCAATTGAAGGATATGAAAAACAAAAGCGCACTTGGTTAGAAACCGAAGCAAAATTGCGTAGCGAATGTCGAAAACTTGAGCAAACGCGCCCAGCTTGTTTAACCCTACCCGGTGGTAATACCTTGGCTGATTTAGCCAGTGGTTTAGTCAGAATGTTGGGTTCGGATAAAAGTCCTGAAGCAGTATTAGATGCTGCCAGTCGGTTTTGTGAAAATAAACTATTGGTATTAGACAGTGCTCGCCATAGCGCAAGAAATTACATGCGTAACGAGTATAGTCCGCAAGATTTAATGCAATCTTTGCTTAAATTGGCTTTGGAATATCTGCCAAATTATCTCATCGGCGGTGATAATATGGCGCGTAATGTATTTGGACAAAGCTATAGTGCGCGTGAATCGGATACGGTGAAAAACGATAAAAGAATGCGTGAACAGCGTGAGTTTCTTTTCAAAGGACAAAAACGCTTATTTCAAAAACATTTGAGTTTGAATAGTTATTTGCGTTTGTATTTTGAAGTGGAACAAGATAACGAGCAAATTGTGATTGCTTATTTGGGTGAGCATTTAGATTGCACCATGACCAATTAAACTAGGTGAAAATGTGATGGCATTCGTTGATGTCGATGAAAAATGGATGGCAAAGGCATTACAACTCGCCGAGCGTGGGTTATATACCACCTCACCGAATCCTCGCGTCGGTTGTGTCATTGTGCGTGATGGCGTCTGTGTCGGCGAGGGATGGCATCACCAAGCGGGAACGCCTCATGCTGAAGTGCATGCGCTACGAATGGCTGCCGATTTAGCACAAGGCGCAACCGCTTATGTCACTTTAGAACCCTGCAGTCACTTTGGCCGAACGCCGCCGTGTGCCGATGCGCTGATCACGGCGGGAGTAAAACGTGTGGTAGCAGCAATGACCGATCCGAATCCACTGGTGGCAGGGCAAGGGTTAGCACGTTTAGCAGCGGCAGGGATTGAGGTGAGCGTGGGTGTGTTGCAAGCACCCGCGATGCAACTCAATCGTGGTTTTGTGTCACGTATGACCAGAAAAAAACCGTGGGTGACGCTGAAAATCGCCGCCAGTTTAGACGGCAAAACGGCGTTAAAAAATGGTGAAAGCCAGTGGATTACGGGTCCAGCAGCGCGGCAAGATGTGCATCAATTACGAGCCCGACATTGTGCCATTATGACCGGTAGCGGTACGGTCATCGCTGATAATCCGCAATTAACGGTCAGAAATTTTTCAACAACAAGACAACCCAAAAGAGTCGTTATTGATAACGACCTGAAAACCTCTGCTGCTGCAAAAATCTATCAACAACAAGAATTTGCTCAAACCTATCTCTACACCACAAACCAAAGCGAAACCCAACAACACACCTTTGTCAATCAAGGTGTTAAAGTCATTGCATTGCCTGCAACCGCAGAACAGCGTGTCGATTTATCTCAAGTGCTAGAACATTTAGCTAGCGAGGGAATAAACGAGGTCATGGTTGAAGCAGGGGCAACACTCAACGCGGTTTTATTACAGTCGGGTTTAATTGATGAAGTCGTGTTATATCTAGCACCGACCTTTTTAGGGGATAGCGCAAAAGGTCTTTTTGCTGGTATTGACCTTACTACCCTAACCCAACAATATCGTTTTAGTCTAGCTGATATTCGTTTGTTGGGTCAGGATTTACGTTTAACCTTAACACCCGCTACGGTTTCCGCATCGCTAACTTAACGTAAATAGCGTCTGGTCCGGTTTTTAATTCACTGATGCCAACATAATCAAATGCATTGTAGCCAAACAATTGGCTATTTAATGTCGGGGCAAGGGAAGGCACTTGATCCAAACGAATCGATAAAACCTGCCCTTGTACCCGCGCATAAGGCATTTTCTCGACTAAATCCCGCATCACTTGATCGCCAGTGGCAAGACTGACCGCGCCAATCGCCATATTGCCTAAAATACGCACCAGTGCATTTTCTGATACGGCTTGCGATGACTGTTTAAAAGAAATATGTACGGTACGATTTGGCCAATCTACCGGCAAAAATTGGAACTCCAACTGGTGTTTAGCAGCAATGCCTTTATCACTTCGTAAGAAAACAATGCCTTTTTCTGGCGTTAGTTGAATATCCTCAATCAGTAAAGATTCATTCTTAACGCTGTTTTGTAGTCTTTGCAAAATCAAGCTTTTAGGTAAGACAACCCCCTCACGATTTAACCCAGGGAGTTTTGCAGCAAATTCTTTCATCTTAAGATAAAAGGCAATAATTTGGTCTTGCTCTTGTGCTTGAGTCAGTTGAGTTGATAACAAGCCCAATCCACTCACCAACAACACAGATAACCAACGCCGACGAGACATCATCATTATCCCTCTCTAATCAAAAATCGTGCGTGCACCATCAAAACGAGCAGCAAAGTAGCTGTTTTCTAAACTTTCCACTCGCACTGTGCTGTTAGTTCGCGGGGCATGAATAAATTTGCCATCGCCAATATAAATCCCCATATGCGAGTAAGGGCGATTCATGGTATTAAAAAAAACCATATCGCCTGCTCGCAATTTTTCACGGGAAATTTGACGTGTTCTTGCGGCAATTTCTGCCGCATTATGTGGCAAAGAAACACCCACCGCATTTTTGTAAATAAATGCTGCCATACCGCTGCAATCCAAACCTGCCTCTGGATTTTTGCCGCCAAATTGATAGCCAACATCTAACAAGCCTAAGGCATACATCACAATTTCTCGACTGTCGCCAGAGGCTTGAATATTTGCCAAACTTAAATTAGGCCGTGTTTTAGTAACCTTAGTTGGTGGTTTTTTGCCGCTAGTTTTAGTTGGTGTTGAACTACAAGCGGCAAGCAATAGGGCAATTGTGGCTATTGTGATGAGCTGCGTTTGTTTTCTAACCATTCCCATCTTTCTAATTTCTCCATTAACAACAGATCAATCTCATCTATCCTTTGTTGCCATTGTTTGACTTGTTCGATTTGTTGGCGGTAGACGTTGGGATCGAGTAAGCGATTTTGTAACTCGGCTTGCTCGGTTTCTAGCTGTGAAATTTGCTCTGGTAGCTGCTCTAACTCTTTATTTTCATTGTAGGTAAGCTTGTTTTTTCTTTCCTTAACCCGTTCGGTTTTTTCTGCTTTGGTATTTGCCTCTGCTGCTTTTTTAGTGGGTTCTGTTGCAATGTTGAGGTGTTTTTTCAAATTCTGCCAATCAGACCAGCCGCCGGGTGATTCGATCAACTTACCTTCACCTTCAAAAGCAATCACCTGTGTCACCACATTATCCAAAAAAGCACGATCGTGGCTGACCAAGAATAAGGTGCCTTGGTAATCGCTTAATAATTGTTCTAATAAATCAAGCGTATCAATGTCTAAATCATTGGTCGGTTCATCTAAAACGAGAATGTTAGCAGGTTTGGTAAAAAGCCTTGCTAACAATAAGCGATTGCGCTCGCCTCCTGATAAAGAGCGAACAGGACTACGAGCACGAGCAGGAGGAAATAAAAAATCCTCTAAATAGCTCATGACATGCTTACGCCCTGTCGGTAAATCAATAAACTCGCTGCCTTGGCTAATGACATCAATCAATGTTGCATCTTCATCTAATTGAGTGCGGAATTGATCAAAATAGGCAATTTCTTGTCGTGCGCCTTGTTTGATTGTGCCACTGTCTGGTTGAATTTCACCGAGAATCAATTTAAGCAGTGTAGTTTTACCCGCACCATTTGGCCCAACTAAACCAATTTTATCGCCACGCATAATTCTGGTTGAAAAACGCTCAATCAACTTTTTATCGCCGAATGATTTAGAGACTTGCTCTAATTCAGCAATTAACTGAGAACTCTTTTCCGAAATAGAAACAGCTAGGTTAACACGTCCTTGTACTTCTCGCCGCGCTGCACGTTGTCGGCGCAATTCTTCTAAGCGGCGGACACGTCCTTCATTACGGGTACGTCTTGCTTCGATGCCTTTACGAATCCAGACTTCTTCCTGTTTCCAAAATTTATCGAACTTGCGATTATGGATAGACTCAACTGTTAATTCTTGCGCTTTTCTTTGTTGATAGGCTGCAAAATTACCTGGGTAATTACGGACAAAACCACGGTCTAATTCAACAATACGATTAGCCACATGATCTAAAAAAGTACGGTCATGGGTAATAAATAGTAATGTCCCTTTAAACTGGGTTAACAATTCTTCCAACCATTCAATTGCATTGACATCAAGATGGTTAGTCGGTTCATCGAGCAATAATAAATCAGGTTGGCTGACTAACGCTCTTGCTAATGCCACCCGCTTTTTCCAACCACCAGATAAAGATGCCATCAGCGCATCGGCATCTAAACCTAAGCGTTGTAATGTGTTTTCAATCATGTTCTCAAATTGCCACCCTTGGCGGATTTCAAGTTCATGTTGTAAATGGTGAAGTTTTTCTAATAGTTTTTCATGGTCTTGTTGTGAGTCATGCAGTAGTTTTGTCAGCTGATGATATTCAGTTAACAAGTTTTTTAACTCGCCTAACCCTTCTGCCACCGCTTCAAATACAGTATGGTTCAGATCAAATACTGGTTCCTGCGGCACCCATGCGGTTTTGATGTTGTCTTGAAAGACAATCCGTCCATCGTCAAGATGAACCGTACCTGCTACTGCTTTTAATAAAGAAGATTTGCCCGCACCATTACGGCCAATTAAACCGACTTTATCACCTTGTTCTAAACTAAAACTGACCTCATCCAATAGAGGGTGATGGCCAAAAGCTAAGCTTGCTTTTTCAATTGATAAGATAGCCATTTGATTCTCAAAAAAATTAAATAGACACCAAGCCCATTTTCACCGCAGCTTTCACTAAGCCAGCAAGATCACGGCATCCCACCTTTTGGGCAATTTTGTTGCGATGAAATTCAACTGTTTTTGGACTGATTGCCAAATTTTTAGCAATTTGTTTTGCCGATAATCCTTGTGCAATGGCGGTTAACACTTTCTGTTGTTGTGGCGTTAATATCACCTGTGCCGGCGCTAACTCGGTAGCAATATCAGCTATTTTAGGACTTAAATAGCGTTGGCCTTGTTGTACCGTGTTGAGTGCTTGTTCTAACTCGGCCAATAAGCAATCTTTCAATAAATAACCATCCACCCCCATATTAAGTGCACTCAAAACCGTCTCTGGTGTTTCCACACTCGATAACATGACAATTTTTAGCGTGGGGTGCGCCGTGCGTTGTTTAAGGTGTTGCACCGCCGACAAGCCTGTCATGCCCGGCATTAACACATCCATTAACACAATATCTGGATTGAGCATTTCAATCTGTGTAATGGCCTCTGCTCCATTTGAGGCTTCGCCACAGATGGTGAACTCATCTAATTGTTGCAACAGCGCAGTGATACCAACCCGAACTAGTAAATGATCATCTGCAATCAAAACGCTGGTTGTGGTTTTAGCGGTGTGGCAGGGCACTGTTACAGAAGGGAAAACATCCATAAAACGAAGGAAAGAAGCAAAGGGAAGAATGGCCGCCAATCATACGCGAATATGTCTATGAACGCTGCGTTGCAAAAATGAAAAACCTTCTCAGGACTTCACTTAGCCCACTATTTGCAGTTAGCATGCCAAAAAAACATCAAAAAAACAGAAAAATGAGGAGAACATGATGGGCCCCCTAACTGGTATTCGTGTTGTTGAGTTTGCAGCCCTCGGGCCTGCACCGATGGCGACCATGCTTTTAGCTGATCTTGGTGCGGATGTGGTGAGAATTGAGCGTGCTAATCAACATATTGGCGCACTATTTGATCCAAAATTAGACATCCTAAACCGCAACCGCCGCGTGATTACGTTAGATCTGAAATCTCAAGATGGGTTAAATACAGCGCTAGAGTTTATTACCCAAGCCGATGCCTTGATCGAAGGTTTCCGACCCGGGGTAATGGAACGTTTAGGGCTAGGGCCTGCGGTGTGCTTAGAGAAAAATCCAAAACTGGTGTATGGCCGTATGACCGGTTGGGGGCAGCATGGCGCGTTATCCCACGCCGCCGGACATGACATCAACTATTTATCGTTATCTGGTGCGTTACATGCCATCGGTGAGCATGGTGGTAAGCCGGTGGTGCCGCTGAATTTAGTCGCTGATTGCGGCGGCGGGGCGATGTTTCTCGCCTTTGGTGTGCTAGCTGCACTGCTTGACGCAAAACGGACTGGGCAAGGCCAAGTGGTTGATGCAGCGATGACAGATGGTTGTGCCACTCTTATGACCATGATGCACACGCTTATGGCGATGCAACAATGGCAGCCGATGCGTGGCAGCAATCTGTTGGATGGTGGGGCACATTTTTATGACACTTATCGTTGTGCGGATGGTGAATATGTGGCGGTCGGAGCGATTGAACCGCAGTTCTATGCGTTGTTATTACAAAAGTTAGGCATTGACGACCCCGATTTTGAACAACAATGGAACCGTGACGCTTGGCCGCGTTTAAAAGAGAAAATGGCTGTGGTGTTTTTACAAAAGACCCGCGATGAGTGGTGGGAGATTTTTCAGGGAACGGATGCCTGTGTTTCACCGGTGCTTAATACCGCCGAGGCCGTTCAAAATAGCCACAATCAATCACGAGGGACTTTCATTTCGGTCAATGGCATCGCGCAAGCAGCACCCGCTCCACGATTTAGCCAATATCCACAACTGCCTTTGCCACAATCACCTGCATCGCCACAACCTTGGCAATCTATTTTGGCGGATTGGCAACAACACCATGACTAAGCGAAACTTTTGCAACATTGCGTGAATGCAATAACCACAGGTGGGGAGTCTGCAAGGGGCTCGCAATTTTCTGCTTTTTTAGCAAAGTACCTACGCTTTTCTTCACAGCGGGACCACATCCGTATAGAATAAGCAAGCTTTTTGCAGCCCGAACGTTTTCGCCGGTGCATCTCTTATTCGCAGCGTACGGTCGGGCGAAGTGTTATCCCAAAAGCGACGCTATATCTATATTCGAGAGAGAGGATTCAAGCCGTGTTAGAAGCTTATCGTGCCCATGTCGCTGAACGTGCTGCTCAAGGTATTCCCCCCCTGCCATTAAATGCAAAACAGACCGAATCGCTGGTCGAATTATTAAAAAATCCTCCTGCTGGTGAAGAGGCCACTCTGGTTGAGTTGATCACCTACCGTGTGCCTGCTGGTGTGGATGATGCGGCTAAAGTGAAGGCCTCTTTCTTGGCTGCGGTTGCAGAAGGTTCTGTGACTTCTCCCCTGATTTCCCGCGAAAAAGCCACCGAATTATTAGGCACTATGCTGGGTGGTTACAACGTCAAGCCATTGATCGACCTGTTGGCTGATTCAGCTGTTGGCGCGATTGCTGCCGATGGCCTGAAAAAAACCTTGTTGGTGTTCGATGCTTTCCATGATGTGAAAGAATTGGCTGACAAAGGCAATGCCAACGCCAAAGCAGTGTTGCAATCTTGGGCTGACGCCGAGTGGTTCACCAGCCGCCCAGAAGTGCCAGCTACGCAAAAACTGACCGTGTTCAAAGTATCGGGTGAAACCAATACTGATGACCTGTCGCCAGCTCCTGATGCTTGGTCTCGTCCAGATATCCCACTGCACGCTTTGGCGATGCTGAAAAACCCACGTCCTGGTATCGAACCAGAAGAAGCCGGCGTGCGTGGTCCAGTGCAACAATTGGAAAACCTCAAAGCCAAAGGCAACTTGGTTGCTTATGTTGGTGATGTGGTCGGTACTGGTTCTTCCCGTAAATCGGCAACCAACTCTGTGTTGTGGTTCACCGGCGAAGACATTCCTTTCGTCCCGAACAAGCGTTTTGGTGGCGTGTGCTTGGGTGGCAAAATTGCTCCGATCTTCTTCAATACCATGGAAGATGCCGGTGCTTTGCCAATCGAACTCGACGTTTCCCAAATGGAAATGGGCGATGAAATCGAACTGAACATCGATTCTGCTACCGCTAAAGTGACTGCCCTGAAAAACGGTGCGGTGATCTCTGAAGCACAGTTGAAAACCCCAGTGATTTTGGATGAAGTGCGCGCCGGTGGCCGTATTCCTCTGATTATCGGTCGTGGTTTGACTGCAAAAGCACGCGAAGCACTCGGCTTGCCAGCTTCGACCCTGTTCCGCTTGCCTGTGGCACCGGAAGACAGCGGTAAAGGTTTCTCGTTAGCACAAAAAATGGTTGGCCGCGCTTGTGGTTTGCCAGAAGGTCAAGGCGTTCGCCCAGGTACTTACTGTGAGCCACGCATGACCACCGTTGGTTCGCAAGATACCACCGGCCCAATGACTCGCGACGAGTTGAAAGATTTGGCCTGTTTGGGCTTCTCCGCCGACTTGGTGATGCAATCTTTCTGTCATACCGCTGCTTATCCGAAGCTGGTTGACGTGAAGATGCACAAAGAATTGCCGGCTTTCATCTCGACCCGTGGTGGTGTGTCGCTGCGTCCAGGTGATGGTGTGATTCACTCTTGGTTAAACCGTCTGTTGTTGCCTGACACAGTGGGTACCGGTGGTGACTCCCATACCCGTTTCCCAATCGGTATTTCCTTCCCAGCCGGTTCCGGTTTGGTGGCGTTTGCGGCTGCAACTGGCGTGATGCCGTTGGATATGCCTGAATCTGTGTTGGTTCGCTTCAAAGGCGAAATGCAGCCAGGTATCACCCTGCGTGATTTGGTGAACGCAATTCCGTTGTACGCAATTCGCCAAGGTCTGTTGACAGTTGAGAAGAAGGGTAAGAAAAACATCTTCTCCGGTCGCATCTTGGAAATCGAAGGCCTGCCAGATTTGAAAGTGGAACAAGCATTCGAATTGTCCGATGCCTCCGCTGAGCGTTCTGCTGCTGGTTGTACCGTTCATCTGAACAAAGCGCCTATCGTTGAGTACATGCAATCTAACATCACACTGATGAAGTGGATGATTGCCAATGGCTACGAAGATGCACGTACCCTGCGCCGTCGTATCAAGGCCATGGAAGAGTGGATTGCCAATGGTGAGTTGCTGTCTCCAGATGCCGATGCCGATTACGCTGCTGTGATTGAAATTGATCTGGCCGACATCAAAGAGCCTATCGTTGCTTGCCCGAACGATCCTGATGATGTGAAATCGTTGTCCGAAGTGGCTGGCGACAAGATTGATGAAGTGTTCATCGGTTCTTGCATGACCAATATCGGTCACTTCCGCGCTGCTGGTAAAGTGCTGGAAGGCAAATCGGACATCCCAACTCGTCTGTGGATTGCACCACCAACCAAGATGGATGCAATGATCCTGAACGAAGAAGGTTACTACGGTATCCTTGGCCGTTCCGGTGCGCGTTTGGAAATGCCTGGTTGTTCGCTGTGTATGGGTAACCAAGCACAAATCCGCAAAGGTTCGACTGCCATGTCGACCTCGACTCGTAACTTCCCGAACCGTCTGGGTCTCGACACCCGCGTTTACTTGGGCTCCGCCGAGTTGGCAGCAATTTGTGCCTTGATGGGCAAAATCCCAACGACAGAAGAATATCTGGCACAAGTCGCGGTTGTGAATGCAAAAGCATCCGAAATCTACCGTTACATGAACTTCAACCAGATTGAAGCGTTCCAAGAAGTAGCTGACACAGTGGAAATGTAAGACTTTCACTCTGTTTTTGAAAAGCCTCCCCGTTTTGGGGAGGCTTTTTTATTATTTTTCTTTGTTAAATCGCAGTGCTTGCGACGCTTGATGACGGGTTTCGTGATCGGTGTGCAGATAACGCCGAGTGGTCTCAATATTACCGTGCCGTAAATTTTGACTGACAACCAATAATGGAATGCCCGCTTCTAACTGATGTGATGCCGAGGTATGACGTAGCCAATGAGTTGAGGCAGTGCGCAAACGGAAGGCAATATCAAACTGCTGTTGTTGTTCTGCGCGCTGCGCGGCTTGTTCAAAAATTGATTTGGTAATCAGATAAATGGATTTACTGCTTAAACAGTTCCATTGTCCTTTGTCCGACAGCCGACCTACCAGAGGAATATTCTCACGCGGATGAGGATAAGCTGTGAGCCCAATAGCACTGCGATAGCGCACCAGTTGTTGTAACAGTTCATCGTTGATGGGGATTTCACCTTCTTTATTGCCTTTACCAATCACCCGCCACCACCATTGCCCACGCCGTACAAAAATATCACCCATCACAGCATCAGCGACTTCAGAGCGTCGAGCTCCAGTAAGATAGAGCAAAGAAAACAACCAATTAGCCCGAATCGCGTGTGCTTTTTGTTTTGCCGTATCTTGTGGCAAATCTGCCAGCGTCTCTAAAACAGCCTGCCACAGCTCCTGATCGAGGTAGCGTTCAACCGTTTGAATTTTTTTCGCAGTCCGCTTGCCACGTCTTGCCAGTGCAAGGGGGTTCCCTTGCAAATAACCCGCTTCATTCAAATAGCGAAACAGCCCGCTTAAAATCACCAAAGTTTGTTGGATGCTGCTGGGTTGCAACGGTTTGGTAAATGGCCGCCAGTTAGGATGATGCCGCGCTACCGCAGGGCCAATCCATCGTTCCGCAGGTTGTGGATTGGCTAAAAAACGCTCGAAATCCATTAAATCATTGCGGCTGAGTTGTGACAGTGTGCGCTGTTGCTCCGTCATCCACATTAAAAAACGTTCGGCTTCTTTGCGATAACTGGCGAAAGTATGCGGAGAGTCTTCATATTCGCGTAACCAAGTCAACACCGCATCAATATCATTTTCCGCCGTGATAAGACGGGGTTGATCGTGAGGCAGGGGCGCGAGTGTGTTCGCTGGTGTAAGAGAAGGAAGTAAGGACATTATGAGGTTTCTTTTGCGGATTCATCGTCGGCTTTGGTTCTTCTCTCTGTGTTTTCAATCAGTTGCTGTCGCAAGTTTTCATATTCCTGCCGCAGGGTACCGAGGGCTTGGGTAGTTTCGCGCCACGCTAAAACAATTTGTTCATGGTTGAGGCGGACTTGTTCTAATTGTTGTTGTTTTTCTTGTATTTGTGCTTGTTGTTGTTGGGTTTGCCACTGTGCCTGCAATAGATTGTTTTGCACATGTTGTAGCTGCTCTTGATAACGCGCTTCTTTCAGCGCGAATTGCTTTTGCTGTGCTTGCAGATTGTCTTGAATCTGTTGCTTTTCCTTATTGAAACGCTGCCGTTCTTCCTCTGTTTGTTGATATAACTGCAGGCGCAAACCTTCCAGACGGGCATACGCCAATTCTTCTTTTTTATCCGCTTCAAGTTTGATTTGCTGAATATGCTCTTGGTGAACAAGCTGTAATTGCGCCATTTTTTCGTCAAATTGTAGCTGCTGCCGTGAAAAATCTTGCAACAGCGCAGCGTTGGCTTTTTCTAATGTGATGTGGCTGGCTTGTGCGATTTCTTTTTCGCGAACGGCTTGTTGCAAATGTTCTTGTAACAGATGCAGGGCCTGTTGTTGTTGTAATTGCTCTGCTTGCAGATTGTCCTGTATCGCTAATAAAGCTAACCGTTCAGCTTCAAACGCTGCTTTTTCTGTCTGCCATGCCAAACGCTCGGCTTGAACTTCTGCTTTGACGGTTTCTAAATGTTCCTCTGCTTGTTCACAGGCGGTTTGCCAAATTTTTTCTACCGCTTCAATCAACACCGGCGGCCAATCGGGGCGGCGGCTGGCGGTGCTTAACTTTGCTAAAAATTCCTGCCGCCAATTTTTCAATTCGCTGTTGATGGTGGTATTCGAGCCACTGCCGACACGCTCGCGCACACTGTTTACCGTTGGCCAAACGCCTTCTGCAGCTAGACGATAGGCTGCTTCATGAATACGTAACACGATATCAGACATCTTGGGTTTCCTTGGTTAAGTGCTAGGCACAATGCTTTTGAGAAATTGAATTGTAAAATATTTAATGAAATATGTAAATTATTTTTTATCGCCATTCTTTTGCTTCCCATAACCATCATAATGGGAAGTTTTTTAAGAAATAGGGGAAGAAATGTTTTTAATAACAGCAACTTAGTTTAGTTTGGCAATGTGAAGGGTATTTCGCTAGTGATTAGGCCGAAACGACACAATTCCGGCCCTTTTGCTTAGCCTGATACAACGCGGCATCTGCTCGGGCAAACAAATCGGTCATGGTTTCGCCTGTCTTTGCCTCGGCAATACCAAACGACATCGAAAGTTTGCCAATTTGATAGTCGGGGATGAGATTGACTGTGCTACGAACTCGCTCGGCTAATTTCAATGCGACCGGCAACGGTGCATCGACAATCAACACAAACTCATCCCCGCCCCAACGAATCACCGCATCTGTTTGGCGAGCCAGTTGATTCATGGTATGAGCCACATCCTGAATCACACGGTCACCGGTGATGTGGCCATGTTGATCGTTAATTTGTTTGAAAAAATCGATGTCACATACAATCAAGCAAAAACAGCCATCTTGATCTTGGGTCAGTTGTTCAAGTTGATTGTGTAGCAGTCGCTCACCGGCATGTCGGTTGAGCAAACCGGTTAATTGGTCGTGATGTGCCAATTCACTCAATGTTTTTTCACGTTCAACAATATCGCTAATATCCTTTGCAACACTGACAAAGTGAGTGATGTTTCCCTGCTTATCTTTCAATGGTGCAATGCTTTGTTCGGCATAAAATACTTGGCCATTTTTACGCCGATTCATAAAGGTGGCACGAAAGCCTTGGCCTTGAGAGAGTTTTTTCCACAGATCACGGTAAAAAATCGGGTCATGGTTGCCTGATTGTAATAACCGTGGTGTTTTTCCGAGAATTTCTGTTGACTGATATCCGGTCAATTTTTCAAAAGCAGAATTCACAAAAACGATTTTTGCTTTTTGATCTGCAATCAGAATGGGGTCTTGCGCGGCATTCAGCGCCTGCACCATCAAATCACGTTCTTATTCTGCATGAATTTTGCTCGTTAAATCTTGTTGAATGGAGATAAAGTGAGTGATTTTTCCTGTTGAATCTTTTACTGGTGAGATATTCCATTCAACAAAATAAGCTTCACCGTTTTTTTTGTAATTTACGGTCTGGCCTTGCCAAAATACCCCCTGCTTTAGCGCAATACGTAAACTGTCAATCACTGCACGGTCGGTATTTGGCCCCTGCAAGATTCTTGGTGATTGGCCTTGCAATGTCTCTAGGTCATAGCCTGTCATGTGACAAAACGCGGGGTTGCAATACTGAATAAAAGGGCCGTGATCTTCTAAACAGGCGTCTGTGATTAAAATTGCGCTGAACGATTGATCAAGCGCGATTTGCAAAAAATTGTCTTGTAAAAATTTGATCATTATAAAATCACTGGCCTATATCAATATCATGTAACACGGTTTCTGTTGGGTAGGATTCCCATCTTGCACGCATTTTTTTGATCACCTCGGCAGGTACTTGATGTACCGAAGGCCATGTACCTGTTGTGACATAAACCGTCAATTCACAACCCGTATCATGTACCATGTCTAAATACGGCTGCATTTCAGATTGTCGGGTAAAGGTATTGCTGACAATCACCCTTTGTTTTTGTTTAAGTGCCTGTCGGGTTTTTCGTATACACCATTGATGTGCCTGTGGTAAGCGATTGGCTTGAAATAAATATTCACCTTTTTTAGAGGTAAAAAACATATCGGCTTCAAAATGTACGGTATTGTCTTGTTGCAGTAATTTTTTTGCTAACGTGGTTTTTCCGCTACCCGGCAACCCTCTAATTAGAATCAATGCTGACATTGTTATAAACCTGTTGTTCTTTTCATTAGCCAAAAATATATTGCATTGGGCAGCAATGTGATTATCCGTAAGATAACAGTAAATTTTTTTGGGAAGTGAATCTCAAATTTTCCTTGAGATAAGCCAAGGCAGATTTCTTTTGCGTCGGTTTCTGGCGAAATTAAAGCCGGCATTGTAAATTGATTTTTCGCGGTTAACCGTGTTTTAACAAAACCCGGATTCACTAAGTAAACACCAATGCCTTGTGGTTTTAAATCCAAATAAAGAGTTTGCGCAAGGTTTTGGATAGCCGCTTTTGTTGCACCATAAACTAAACTATTGGGCATACCACCCCAGCCAGCAACACTAGCTAACAAAATAAGACTGCCCTGTTTATTTTTTATAAAATCGGGGGTAACCGTGGTAATACCATATAACACAGCCGATAAATTTGTTGAAATGACTTGATCAACCTCTGCGGGGGTAAGTTGCCAAGTCCGCATGGGTGTGTAATCACCAAGGGAAAAAATCACCGCATCTAATATCTTGTTTTGTTGAGAAAGTGCAGCATAACAGGCTTGCCAAGCTGCTGGTTCTCGCGCATCCATCGGTAGAACAGAGACCCCTGTTTTGCCATCTTCGACCGCTTGCAGTGCGGATAGCGTTCGGCCAGATAAAATCAGCTCAGCGCCGAGTGAATGTAATTCGTTGACTAACGCCGCACCGATGCCGTGCCCTGCGCCGATAATCCAAACTCGTTTACCACGCCAATCTTTTAATTTTGGGTTAAGACTCATCATTGGCTCCAAGATTTAACAAGTATCAGATATCGATTACACCACTTTAATTTTAGTTCCGACGGTGTTTTAGCAAAAAAGCATAATATCATATCTCAATATAAAAGAAAGCTAATTTACTGTTGCAATTTTCCTCCTCGTGGTATCGTGCCAACGGTTTTTGTGACAGATAAGGAGATGGTATGGATATAGTGGTGATGTTTTTCTTATTTGGTTTGATCGCTGGCCTATTGCGCTCCGAGCTGAAGTTACCTGCTTCATTATATGAATCTCTTTCGGTTTTTTTACTGTTAGCGATTGGCTTGAAAGGTGGGCAGGGGCTGGCACAACAGGATTTATTGCCTTTATTACCCCAGCTGGGTGCAGTGATTGCGCTTGGTGTATTACAGACTTTAATCGCATTTTTTATTTTAATAACATTTGGCAAATTTGACCGCGCCAATGCCGCAGCGATGGCGGCGCATTACGGTTCGGTCAGTGTGGCTACGTTTGCTGTCGGCAGTGATTGGCTGGCGTCGCGTGACATTTTCTTTGAATCGCAAATGGCGATTTTCCTAGCCGTGATGGAAGTGCCTGCCATTATGGTGGGGATTATTTTGGTGCGTGGTATTAGCAAAAACACTGAGTGGAAAGCACTGGCCCATGAAACTTTTTTGGGCAAGGGTGTGACCTTATTGCTCGGGGGGATGTTGATTGGCTGGGCCGCCGGTCCAGAGGGGTTGGCCTCGGTAAAAGGCGTGTTCTTTGATTTATTCAAAGGGGCACTGGCGTTATTCCTGCTAGAAATGGGGCTGATTGTGGCGCGGCAAGCGGGGGATTTACGGCAGCGCGGCATCTTTATTATCGGCTTTGGTGTGTTGATGCCGCTTTTCTCAGCTGTTTTGGGTCTCAGTTGTGGTGCGTTGATTGGGCTGTCTATCGGTGGTATGACGCTGTTGGCGACACTGGCGGCGAGTGCCTCGTATATTGCCGTCCCAGCGGCGGTGCGGTTAGCCATTCCTGAAGCCAATCCAGCCCTATCACTTGCTACCGTTTTGGGTGTGACCTTTCCATTTAATATCATGGTTGGTATCCCGTTTTATCACTATCTGGCTGAAACACTGTTTGGGGCATAACGATGGATCATCTCGAAAATCGCACGCTGTTAACCATTATTACCGAAGCTGCCATTGAACATGCTTTGCTTAAGGATTTAGAGAAGCTCGGCATCAAAGGCTATACCGTGTCTGATGTAAGGGGACGGGGAAGCCGTGGGGTGCGCGATGCCACTTGGGGTGAGGCGGCCAATATCCGTGTCGAAGTCATTTGTCAGCGTGAAGTTGCGTTAAAAGCCTTGCAATTCATTCAAGATAAGTTCTATCAGAACTACGCCATGATTTCTTTCTTGCAAGAAGTAGAAGTGCTACGGCCAGAAAAATTTTAGTGAACATGTTGGCTGGCTGATATTCGGCTGACTTTAGGGGGGCACCACGGTGTGCCCCTAATTTTTTCTGGCTAACAACCTGCCAGTCGCGAGGTTTGCGGTTAAATCTGGTAAAGTGTTAGGTTTTTCTCGCTGTGATGAATTTGCGATGACTGAGCTTTCCCCTGTTGCCCGCCAAGCGGCGCGCCGTCGTACCTTTGCGATTATTTCCCACCCCGATGCGGGTAAAACCACCTTAACAGAAAAACTATTGCTGTTTTCTGGTGCAATTCAAACCGCTGGTACCGTCAAAGGAAAAAAATCCGGCAAGTTTGCGACGTCCGACTGGATGGAAATTGAGAAACAACGTGGTATTTCTGTTGCCAGCTCGGTGATGCAGTTCGATTACTGCGACCATGTGGTCAATCTTCTCGACACCCCCGGTCACCAAGACTTTTCTGAAGATACCTACCGTGTACTCACGGCGGTGGACTCGGCTTTGATGGTGATTGATGCCGCCAAAGGTGTGGAAGAACAAACCATCAAATTGCTTAATGTTTGCCGATTGCGTGATACGCCGATTGTTACCTTCATGAACAAGTATGACCGTGAAGTGCGCGATTCGTTAGAACTGTTGGATGAAGTCGAGAATATCCTCAAAATCCGCTGCGCCCCAATCACTTGGCCGATTGGGATGGGAAAGAATTTCCGTGGTGTATACGATTTATTGAATGATCGCGTGGTGTTGTTCGAAGCAGGTGCAGAACGGCTGCCACACGAATTTGATATTATTGAAGGCCTGCACAACCCACGGTTAGACGAACTTTTCCCGTTGGAAATGGACGCGCTGCGCAATGAAATTGAATTGGTGCAAGCTGCCAGCCATCCTTTCGTTTTAGAAGAATTTTTAGCAGGTGAACTCACGCCAGTTTTCTTTGGCTCGGCCATCAATAATTTTGGGATCAAAGAAATTCTTGATTCTTTGATTGAATGGGCGCCAGCGCCTTCACCACGCGATGCCACTGTGCGCAGTGTCGCGCCAGAAGAAGAAAAATTCACCGGTTTTATCTTCAAAATTCAAGCCAACATGGACCCGAAACATCGTGACCGCATTGCCTTCTTGCGTGTGTGCTCGGGTAAGTTTGAACGTGGTATGAAAATCAAACACCTGCGGCTCAATCGCGATGTGGCGGCCAGTTCGGTGGTCACGTTTATGGCGCATGATCGTGAAATTGTTGAAGAAGCATGGCCGGGCGATATTATCGGCTTGCCTAACCACGGCAACATTCAGATTGGCGATTCCTTCAGCGAAGGGGAAATGTTAGCGTTTACCGGCATTCCCTTCTTTGCACCAGAGTTATTCCGCAGTGTTCGCATTAAAAACCCGCTCAAATTAAAGCAACTGCAAAAAGGCTTACAACAGCTTGGGGAAGAAGGTGCGGTACAGGTATTCAAACCGATGAATGGCGGCGACTTGATTTTAGGGGCGGTGGGTGTATTGCAGTTTGAAGTGGTGGCTCACCGTTTGTTGACGGAATATGGTGTTGAGGCGGTATTTGGGTCATGCCCGATTTGGTCGGCTCGTTGGGTAAGTTGTGATAACCGCCAGAAATTCGATGAGTTCCAAAATAGTCTGGTGCATAATTTGGCGGAAGATGCCGCAGGTAGTTTGGCCTACTTAGCGCCCAACCGTGTCAATCTTGATTTAACCAAAGAACGGTGGCCTGACATCGCCTTCCATGAAACCCGAGAACATTCTGTCAAACTGTCATGATTGAATGGACTGCTCCCATTCGGGACCTGATACAAAGTCTGCCGAACCAGTGGGGGCCGGATATTATCCGGTCTCTGGTATTGGTCATCAGTTTAGTGATTGCCAATACCCTCGCGGGTCGTGCCTTGATGCGACAAACTCAGCTGAGTTTAGAAACTCGCCGGCGGTGGGCGGTCAATCTGCGCAATGTGCTGTTAATCATCGGCTTATTGCTGTTTGTGATTATTTGGTTCCGCGAGATTGAAACCGTCGCTGTTTCTTTGGTGGCCATTGCAGCTGCCATTGCCATCTCAGGCAAAGAGATGATTATGTGCTTTGTCGGGTCGGCTTATCGCACCATGGCTAAGTGCTACTCTGTTGGCGATCATATCGAGATCAATAACCTACGCGGGCGGGTGATCGACTTCAATTTGTTTGGTACCACGTTGATGGAAATTGGCCCTGGCCGCCATGCCCATCAGCTGACCGGTCGCTTGTTCACTATCCCAAACAGCCTGTTATTGACCCATACCGTGTTTCGTGAAGACTTTAGCGAGGAATACACTGTCCACGTTGTTAGCGTACCCTTGGCAGTAGAAGCAAATCTATTGCAGGCCGAAGCCATTTTGATGGCTGCTGCTACCGATATTTGTGAACCTTTTATGGAAAAAGCACAAAAGTTCATGGCCAAGATGGAAGCCATGCACATGGTCGATAGTCCGTCGGTAAAACCTCGGGCCTCGATTCAAATTGTGGACGAAAAACACGCCTTGGTGATGGTCAGAATTGGTATTCCTCCGAGCCAAAAACAGAAAGTGGAACAAGCCATCCTACACCGCTTTGTGGCAGAGTTTTTTCAACAACAAGCGCGTAGCAGCACATAAAATACGCGATCTCTCCGCCTTATATTAAGGAACCCGTCTTATGTTTACTGGAATTATTCAGGCCGTTGGGTTGATTTCTGCTGTGGAATCGCGTGGTGCAGATGTACGCCTGACCATCGCCAGCAATGACTTAGATTTATCTGATGTAGCGCTCGGTGACAGTATTGCCCACAACGGCGTGTGCTTAACCGTGATTTCGCTGTTCGAAAAAGGCTATCAGGTTGATGTATCGCGTGAGTCGCTGAACTGCACCACCGGCTTGGAACATGCAGGGCAAGAAGTCAATTTGGAGAAGGCCCTACGTCTTGCCGACCGTTTAGGTGGCCATTTGGTCGCGGGCCATGTGGATGGTGTGGGGGATGTAGTGCGTTTTGAGCCAGTTGGCGAATGCTGGGAGCTGGATATCGTTGCGCCGCAGCGACTGGTACGCTATATCGCTGCCAAAGGTTCCATTACGGTCAACGGCGTGAGCCTGACCACCAATCGGGTTGAGGGTAATCGTTTTTCGATCAATTTGATTCCTCACACTTTACAAAACACCACCTTAAAACACCTGACCACCGGCGACAAAGTCAACTTAGAGGTTGATTTGATTGCTCGCTATGTGGAAAGAATGTATCAACCAGAAAGTGCCGCATAATGAATGGCTTATCACCAATGACCGAAATCATCGCCGATATCCGCATGGGTAAGATGGTGATTTTGGTTGACGATGAAGACAGAGAAAACGAAGGCGACATTATTCTCGCCGCCGATTTTGTGACGCCAGAGTTAATTAACTTTATGGCGAAGTATGCGCGGGGGTTGATTTGCTTAACCTTGACCGAGCAGCGTTGCCAGCAGTTAAACCTGCCGTTAATGGTCAATAACAACGGTTCATCGCATGGCACCAACTTCACTTTGTCGATTGAAGCAGCCGAGGGTGTATCAACTGGTATTTCCGCTGCCGACCGTGCACGCACGATTCAAGCAGCGGTTGCTCGTCATGCTAAGCCGTCTGACATTGTGCAACCTGGGCATATTTTCCCACTGAAAGCACAAAACGGTGGGGTGTTGGTGCGAGCGGGTCATACCGAGGCAGGATGTGATCTGGCCGGTTTGGCCGGACTAACACCAGCGGCAGTGATTTGTGAAATCATGAACGATGATGGCACGATGGCGCGCTTGCCAGAGTTGTTGGCCTTTGCTCAAGAGCACGGTTTGAAAGTTGGCACGATTGCCGACCTGATTGCTCACCGTAGTCAAACCGAGAGTTTGATTACCCATGTGGCAGAACGTCCAGTGAAAACAGCGTGGGGAGACTTTATCCTCCATGCTTTCCGTGATGAAAGCAGTATGGCAACCCATCTCGCCATCGTGACGGGTACTATCACGGCTGAAAATGAAACCTTGGTGCGCGTCCACGAGCCGTTGTCAGTGGTCGATTGGCTCGATATTGACGAACATTCCCATTCGTGGAACGTGCCGCAGGTGTTACAGAAATTCGCTCAATCCGAACAAGGTGTGTTGATTTTATTGCACAGCACAGAATCGGGAGATGATTTGCTGGCGCGCACTTTCCCTAATACTGTCCCTGCTGTTGCTAGAAAATGGGATCCAAAAACCTATGGTATTGGCGCTCAAATGTTGCGTACATTGGGCGTTGGTAAAATGCGTTTGATGTCAAAACCATTGAAAATTCCAAGCATGACGGGCTTCCATCTCGAAGTGTCTGGCTATGTGCTACCTGATGGCTCGTTGCTGTAACAAATGTTGTCAGCAGGGTACACTGTGCCCTGCCCAATCCATTGAGCACAACCGCTTTTTATTCTGATCTTTTCTTGTGGAGAATGTTATGCATTCCGATATCGTTACGCTGGCGCCAAACTTTGATGGCACCGGCCTTAAAATTGGCATTGTTGTTGCTCGCTTTAATGAAGATATCTGTCATGGTTTACGCGATCGTTGTCTTGATGAACTGATTCGCCTCGGTGTCAGTCCATCTGACATCGTTTTGTTAAGTGTACCTGGTGCATTAGAGATTCCCTTGGCGTTGCAGAATCTTGCCATGATGGAAGAAGAAGGTTTTGATGCGCTGATCGCTTTGGGCGCGGTGATTCGTGGTGAAACCTACCACTTTGAACTGGTTTCCAATGAGTCTGGCAGTGGGGTCACCCGTATAGGTCTCGATTTTGATATCCCCATCGCTAACGGTATTTTAACGACCGAAAACGATGAGCAAGCGTTGGCACGTTTAGACAAGGCGCGTGAATGCGCGCAATGTGCGGTGGAAATGGCCAACTTACAACGAGGATTGATCGAATTATGAAAACCGCCCGCCGCCGTGCTCGTGAGTTTGCCGTCCAAGGTATTTACCAATGGCAACTGAATGGTTTAACTGCCTCGGCCATTGAAGCGCATTTGAAAGAAAATGACAGCTTCCGTAAAGCTGATGAAGCGTTATTCCGCACCTTGTTGTTCGGTGTGATTAACTATCACAGCGATCTTGATGGTGCATTAGCTCGTTTTTATGAACGGGCCCCCGATGAGGTCAGCCCCGTTGAGCGCGCCATTCTGCGCATGGGCGCATTAGAGCTGCTGCGCCATCCAGAAACCCCCTCGCCAGTGATCATTAACGAGGCGATTGAAATTGCAAAAACGTTTGGCGGTACGGATGGCCATCGTTTTGTGAACGGGGTGTTAGATAAATTGGCAGCAGAAGTCCGCGCCGAAGAAAAACAAGCGCAGCGTCGGCCACGACCTGCGGCTATGCCTGCTGATGAATGAATTTGAACTGATTCGCCATTATTTCACCCGCCCCGTGTCACATACTCGACTTGGGGTGGGGGATGATGCGGCTATTTTCAGTCCACGACAGGGGTATGAGTTACATGTCTCTGTCGATATGCTGGTGGCGGGACGGCATTTTTTCCCTGATGTCGATCCGTACAAGCTGGGACATAAAACACTGGCGGTAAATTTGTCTGATATGGCTGCGATGGGAGCAACGCCAAAATGGGTATTGCTCGCTGCCGCTTTACCGACGGTCAATCAAGATTGGGTAGCCGATTTTGCTAGGGGGTTTTTTGCCCTTGCTGACCGTTATCAGGTAGATGTTATCGGAGGTGATACCACGCGTGGGCCGTTGACTTTATCAGTCACTATTATCGGTGAAACGCCACACGGTTGTGCCCTGCGGCGCGATCAAGCACAGGTAGGTGATGATATTTGGCTGAGTGGTACGGTGGGTTGTGCTGCCATTGGCTTGACGTATCGCCAACAACAACTCTCCCTTACACCAGCAGAGCAACACCATGCACTGATGGCATTAGAACAGCCGGAACCACGTGTGGCACTCGGTCAGGCTTTGCTGTCATGCGCTCATGCTGCGATTGATGTATCAGATGGGCTGTTGGCGGATTTAGGTCATATTTTGCAGCGATCCGGTGGTTTGGGCGCCACGTTGTGGTGGGATCAAATACCAGTTAATCCTCTATGGCAACATGCTTCATGGTTTAAACCAGAATGGGCGTTGGCAGGGGGGGACGACTATGAGCTGTGTTTCACCGCGCCAGCCACCGCCAGACAAGCCATCGTTGATATCGCTCATCGCGTTGGGGTTCCGGTTTCTCGTATTGGTCAGGTCGAAGCGGCTCATACCGGTACGGTGGTGCTCGATACACACGGGCAGCCGATGCCAATAGAAAGGACCGGTTTTGACCATTTCGCGACGAGCTGATTGGAACTTCATCCTTTCTCATCCTGCCTATTTTATCGCTTTCGGTTTTGGTAGCGGCCTTGCTCCCTCTGCCCCGGGTACCGCAGGAACGCTGTTTGCCCTGCCTATGTTTGCTGCTTTTTTGTTGTTGGGGTTTACCCAACAGGCGTTGGCATGGGCCTGTATTCCGGCGTTTTTGGTGGGTTGTTGGATTTGTGAGATCACAGGTAAGGCGTTAGGGCATCCCGATCATGGTGGCATGGTGTGGGATGAGATGGTGTCTATGTGGCTGTTGCTGTCTTTCTTACCGACTAATGCCATGACGTGGTCTGTGGCTTTTATCGTATTCCGGTTTTTTGACACGATTAAGCCTTGGCCGATTAGCTGGCTTGATCGTCGGGTCAAGGGTGGTATCGGGGTGATGTTGGATGATCTGATTGCCGCAGGCTTTTCGCTCTTGGTCATGACCATCGTATTACAAAACGATCTGATTTAAGTCTCTTTTCTTGGTACTGGTAATTGGTGCTGACTTACACTATATTGCACCAATAGTATGAATATTGATGCGGTTTAACCCAAAAGGACACTCACCATGAAAACTGTTCGTAAAACCATTACCTTGACCGATCAGCAAGATAACTGGATCAAAGCACAAATTAGCACAGGGCGTTATACGAATGACAGTGAGTTTATTCGTGATTTGATTCGGCGAGAGCAAGAACGCAGCCTTGAAATGGAGGCAATTCGTACCGCGTTGATTGAAGGCGAGGCCAGCGGCGAACCCAAGCCCTTTAATGCAGAGGCTTTCAAACAAAAGATGAGCCAACAACATGGCTGAGTATCGCTTAAGCCCTGCTGCCGAGCGTGATTTAGAGGCAATCTGGCTATACACCAACCAACAATGGGGTATAGAACAAGCCAATCGCTATATTGATCTGCTCACATCGGCTTTTTCTGAGTTAGCACAGACACCTAAGATCGCACCTGCTTGCGACTATATTCGTTCGGGCTATCGTCGTCAGAATGTTGAACGTCACACAATTTACTTTCGTTTAACAACCTACGGCATTGCAATTATTCGGATTCTGCACGAACGTATGGACGCAGCTCGTCATCTCTCATAAAAAATGTTGCCACAGAATACTGAGCCATTTATCTATGCGCCGCCCTCGGCACCGCTAGAATGGCTCCACATCGATCCAGACTTTGTCATCATCAACAAACCAGCGGGTTTGCTGTCGCAACCTGGCCGCGATCCTAACCACTATGACAGCGCATGGTCGCGTGTCAGACAACAATATCCAACCGCAGAACTGGTTCACCGTTTAGATATGGATACCTCGGGCATTTTGTTATTTAGCCTGAACAAAAACTGCGAACGCAGCTTAAAAATTCAATTTCAACAACGGCAAACCAAAAAACGCTATCTCGCTGAAGTGTCGGGGCTATTACCTTCAAAACAGGGGGAAGTGGATCTGCCATTGATTTGTGATTGGCCAAGACGCCCGTTGCAAAAAGTCTGCTTCGAACACGGCAAACCCTCACAAACCTTATACCGTGTCTTAGCACAGGATGACACTCGCACCCGTGTCGCACTCTATCCTGTCACCGGACGCTCACACCAATTACGGGTTCACATGCTGGCGCTAGGGCATCCGATTATCGGTGATCGTTTTTATGCGCCGACAGAGGTGCAATTAGCCAGCCCACGCTTACTGCTTCACGCCGAGTTTCTCCAGTTTCAGCATCCTAAACAGCAATATGAAATAAGCTGTGTTGCCCCCTGTGAGTTTTAACTCGGTATAGGTGTGGCCTGCTGCGGTGTCGCACCGTGGCGGAGCTGGCGCATGGCGCGGTCTAACCCTTCCACTGTCAGGGGAAACATGCGGTTGTGCATCGCTTCTTTAATGAGACGAATCGAACCTGTCATGTCCCAAATCGGTTCTGCTACCGGATTTAACCATACCGCATGTCGGAAATGACTTAACAAGCGCCCTAACCAGACTGAGCCGGCCTCTTGGTTATGGTGTTCAACACTACCGCCGGGATAGAGGATTTCGTATGGGCTCATCGTGGCATCACCGACAATAATCAATTTCCAATCTTGCCCTAAACGATGCAACACATCCCAAGTTGACTCGGTTTCTTGCCACCGACGTTGATTATCACGCCACAGCTTTTCATACACGCAGTTGTGGAAGTAATAGGTTTCGAGGTGCTTAAATTCACTTCGGACTGCCGAGAAAAGTTCTTCACAGGTATGGATGTAGTCATCCATCGAACCACCAATATCAAACAACACCAATACCTTCACCGTGTTGTGCAATTCCGGCACAAACTGTAAATCTAAGAATCCGCCTTGTCTGGCAGTGGCGCGTAAGGTGGCATCCAAATCCAAAATTTCCGCCGCTCCCTCGCGAGCAAATTCGCGCAAGCGGCGCAGCGCCACTTTGAGATTGCGTGTGCCAAGTTCAACTTGGTCATCTAAATTACGAAATTCACGCTGATCCCACACTTTAACCGCACGGCGATGGCGTGATTCATGTTGCCCAATCCTGACACCGGCTGGATTGTAGCCATAGGCACCGAAAGGACTGGTGCCGCCGGTACCGATCCATTTATTGCCCCCTTGATGGCGTTCTTTCTGTTCTGCTAAACGTTCCTGTAAACGCCGCATCAGCTCATCGAAGCCCAACGCTTCGAGTGCTTTTTTCTCTTCTTCTGACAGAAATTTCTCAACCTGTTTACGCAACCAGTCTTCTGGAATGGCGGTTTTTAAATCTTGTAGGGTACTTTCAATGCCGTGGACGTATTGCCCAAATACTTGGTCAAAACGATCAAACCATTTTTCATCTTTCACTAACAGGGTTCGGCTGAGGTAGTAAAACTCGTCGATGGAGGCAAAAGCCAGCCGCGCTTGCAATGCCTGTAGCAACAGCAAAAATTCTTTTAGGCTGACGGGGATCGCGGCCTGACGTAGGGCAAGAAAAAAATCAATCAACATGGCGCACGTTGCTTTTCTGAAAGAGAGCAGTTAAGTTCATTAAAACGCTTGTTTGTCTCAAACTAGACAAGCCGCGATAACAATAACAGATGATTCGTTTTGATCTCACGAGGAAACCATGGAATCGGATTTTATTCGGTTGCGGCAGTGTTTTGCACAACAGCAACTCGCCGCCCGTCAACAGCCTTATCCTTCGCTTGCTCAGCGGCAAGGTGATTTAACCTCTTTGGCGCAACTACTGCTGGAATATCAACAGCCGTTACAACAGGCGTTGGCCGCCGACTTCAGTCACCGCAGTGAGATTGAAACACAGTTGGCGGAGATTTTTCCCAGTTTACAGGCGATTAAAGATGCAAAAAAGCGTTTACCTCGCTGGATAAAACCCGAAAAGCGCCATGTCTCGCTATGGTTTCAACCTGCTAGTGCACGAGTGATGCCACAACCCTTGGGCGTGGTCGGGATTATTGTGCCGTGGAACTATCCGCTTTATTTGAGTTTTGGCCCGTTGGTGGCTGCGTTAGCGGCAGGAAATCGAGCGATGTTAAAACTCTCGGAATACACCCCACAGATAGCAATCGTTTTACAACAAGCATTTCATCGTTACTTTAGTGAGGACAAGGTGGCGATTATCACCGGCGATGCTGCTGTTGCCGCTGAGTTTGCCCGACAACCGTGGGATCATCTGTTTTTTACTGGCTCCACCGCAGTGGGGCATAAAGTGATGCAGGCTGCCGCCGAAAATCTGACGCCGATTACCTTAGAGCTTGGCGGCAAGTCTCCAGTTTTTATTGCGCCAGAGGCAGACATTGCCCACGCCGCAGAACGGATTGCGGTAGGGAAGTAGGGAAATTACTCAATGCAGGGCAAACCTGTGTTGCGCCAGATTATGTGTGGGTACACGATAGCCAACAAGAGGCTTTTTTAGAACACTATCAACGTGCGGTGTGTCGTTACTATCCCCAGTTGCAACATAACCCCGATTACACAGCCATCATTCATTCTCATCACAAACAGCGTTTACAAAGTTTACTGACTGAAGCGGTTGAGCAAGGGGCAGAGGTGATAGAAATTAACCCTCTTGGGGAAGATTTCCACACCAGCCAAAAACTGCCCCCCTATTTAGTTCGCCATACCCACCCGACGATGCGGATCATGCAAGAAGAAATTTTTGGGCCGATTTTGCCGGTGGTGGCTTATCGCAGTGAAGAAGAAGTGCTAGCTTCCTTACAGGCGCAACCTCGGCCACTGGCGTTATATCTGTTTGATCGTAACCAAAAACGAATTCAACATTTCCTGCAGCATACGCACAGTGGCGGGGTGACAATTAACGATACTGTTTTACACGTGGCACAGGATGATTTACCGTTTGGGGGCATTGGTGCGTCAGGCATGGGACACTATCACGGTTATGAAGGGTTTTTAACCTTTAGTAAATTGAAACCCATTTTTCAGGTTGGACGCTATTCTCCCTTACCGTGGTTAAGTCCGCCCTATGGCAAACTGGTCAATACATTACTACGTCTGATGTTACGCAAATAAAGGGGAGAGGCATGGTTACTCGGCGCCGTTTCCTACAGTGGGGGGCTGCATCGGTTGTCATTGCTGGCGCTGGCAGCTTGATGACTACGTGGGATGACCCACCACATCCTGCACAATTTCCACCACCTGATGGCGGGTGGCAAATACTCCAACCGCAGCAGCAAGCATTTTGGCTTGCCTTAGCACCGGCGGTATTACATCCCTTATGGCCGGCCTCGATGCCACGGCAGCATGTAGAGCGATTCTTGCATCAACTGGATGGGGTGTTAGCCAACCTTGCCCATGAACAACAAGAATCGCTTAATTTGTTGTTGCAAGCGTTACGTAAACGCTTATTTCGTCATGTGATTGCTGGGGTCTCTCATCCATGGCAAGAAGCAACACGGCAAGAAGTCGAGGCGTTTTTACAAGACTGGCGCCATAGTTCGCTCACCCATCTACGGGCAGGCTATCAAGGATTAAAAACTGTGATTCTTGCTGCTTGGTATGCCGATAAACAAACGTGGCCACACATTGGCTATCCTGGGCCGCCTCACCTCAAAAAATAAAAAATAACGAAAAATAGATTCAGCAAGGGGAAACACACTGTGACACCAGATCCTTATCGTAGTGGACTATCAGCTGGCTGGCGCGTGATTGATGCAGCCGAATTACCCGGCACACTAGAGGCAGAATACGATGTTGTGATTGTCGGCTCGGGTGCCGGTGGAGGCATGGCGGCCAAATTGCTAACCGAAGCAGGGTTGCACGTTGCCATCATTGAAGAAGGACAATTGGCAACGTCTATCGATTTCGATATGAATGAAGCCAATGCTTATTCACAACTCTATCAACAAGCTGCCGCACAAAAAACCCGTGATATGGGAATTACCATCCTGCAAGGGCGGACGGTTGGCGGCTCAACAACGGTCAATTGGACCAGCAGCTTTCGGACACCCGCAGAAACATTGACCTATTGGCGTGATCGGTTGGATATGCGCGAATTCAGCCCGATCGAACTCAAACCTTGGTTTGAACAGGTAGAAAGCTATTTGGATATTCGGCCGTGGCAGGCAGATCCCAATGCGAATAATGTGGTGTTAGAGCGAGGTTGTAAAAAATTGGGGCTGAGCGTGGGACGAGTCAAGCGCAATGTCCGAGGCTGTTGGAATCTTGGTTACTGCGGCATGGGCTGTCCCACCAATGCTAAACGCTCGATGTTGACCACCACCATTCCGGCGGCGCTAGCGGCAGGCGCAACACTTTACACTCGCCTACGTGCCCAGCGGTTTATTGAGCGCAAAGGCAAAGTGGAAGTCTTACGGGCGGTGGCAATGCACGGTACCGATGGTCGCATTCCCAAACCAGGGCACACGGTTCTGTTTCGGGCAAAGCACTTTATCGTTGCGGCAGGGGCGATTGGCTCACCGGCTTTGCTATTGCGCAGCCAATTTCCCGACCCTTACAGCCAATTAGGTAAAAGAACCTTTTTGCATCCGGTGTGCCTGTCTGCCGCTGTGATGCCGAATAAGGTCGAAGCTTGGCAAGGCGCACCACAAACGGTTTATTCCGATCACTTTTTGCACCGTGATGAGATTGATGGGCCGATTGGCTACAAGTTGGAAGTACCACCGGTGCATCCCCTTCTTGCCTCAGTCACTTTGCAGGGGCATGGAGAAAGACACGCCGAGCTGATGCAGCAATACCCTCATCTTCATGTCATGATTGCCCTAATGCGTGATGGTTTTCATCCTGACAGCAAAGGGGGACACGTTATCTTGAACGCCGATGGTTCAGCGGTGTTAGATTATGTGATGACAGATACGTTGTGGGATGGGGTGCGGCGTGCGTGGTTAAGCATGGCAGAAATTCAATTCGCTGCTGGCGCGAAATCTGTGTTACCGATTCATGAGGCAGCCGAACCTTATCCTTCGTGGCAAGCTGCACAACAGGCAATTGCCGATTTGCCGTTAGCCATTCTTCAAGCCAAGTTAGTCAGTGCTCATGTGATGGGCGGCTGTGCCATGAGTGCAAGAGAAGAACAAGGCGTGGTCAATAGTTATGGCCGCCATTGGCAGGTCGATAATTTGTCGGTGATCGATGGTTCAATTTTTCCGACCAGTGTCGGTACTAATCCTCAGTTGTCGGTCTATGCCCTCGCGGTGCGCAATACCACCCGCTTAGCGCGGGAATTAACTGGCAAAACGGTTTCGCTGATTCCCGATAGTCCATAAAAAAGAACATGAGCCATACCCATATCGGGTAGCCGATAAAGAGCTGGAATAAAAATTCCATCGATTGCCCTGCCTTTCCGCCATCTGTCTTAAGTTAAGAAGTTAAGCTCAATGCAACAACATTTTGTTGTTCCTGCGATAGGGTGCTGCGTTGGTTATGTTGCAAAATCGCTCGGTGGTCGATACGCCATTGGGTGGACATCGCCCGTAAGACAAAGAATTCTTTTTCGCTGATGTATTCATCTGCTGCGATAAGATGAACAGCCAGTTTAAAGACTTCTGTTTGTAGGTCGGTATCATCGACTTCTTGCAACAGACTTTTCAGCGTTTGGTTGTCTAAAGAACATGCTTCAGTCCAAGAGAGATTGTGTTGGTAGCTCAGGTCTTCACAAAAGCCATTTAACACAGTTTCCCAAGCATCTGGTGAGTTGGAGAGGCGTTGCAACAGGTTTTGGTTTTTCAGCCAAGACAATTCTTCTTTTGCCAAGTGGCCATCAGCTAACATGACCAACACCAACAAACGCAACACCGACTGTTCACTGTTTTTAGGGTAACTACGCATAGTCTGTTCTCCTTGTGTGGATGATTTGCGTGTTGTTCACGCGACAGACGAAATGTAGCCCATTTCGCATTTCTAAAAAATCAGATATAAAAGAAACAATATTCAGAAAAAACAGAAGATAAAACCATGAGCCACAATTTTAGCTATCGTCATCTCTATTACTTCTGGGTTGTGGCAACTGAGGGCGGAATGGGAAAGGCGGCGAATCGTCTAGGCATGGCAATCCAAACCATCAGCACCCAAGTTCGCGAACTCGAAAAACAACTCGGCCATGAATTATTGCGTCCAGCGGGGCGCGGTTTGGAATTGACACCAGCAGGACGGGTGGCACTGCAACAGGCAGATCAGATTTTTCAGCTTGGGGAACAATTACCGCAACGCCTACGCGATGCAACACAACAAGCAAAGATCTTGTTACGTGTAGGCACTTCTGATGGCTTACCCAAAATCGTTGTCAGCCGTTTGCTCGATCCGATTATTCGATTGCCAAATATCAGATTGATCGTCGAAGAGGGTGAATTTGACGAGCTGTGTGGACAATTAGCCTTACATAAATTAGATGTTGTCTTGGCCGATCGCGCTTTGGGTGCCTATCCTAACCTTAAATTACATGACCACCAGTTAGGACGTTCTGCGCTGGCGTGGTATGCCACCGAATCACTGCTAGCGCAGCTCGGCCTGAATCCCACAGACAACGCTTTACCGCAATGCCTCGCACAACTGCCAATGCTATTACCCAGCCGCCATGCCGCAGTGCGGTTACGGATTGACCTGTGGTTAGAACAACACAATATTGTGCCTAATATCATTGGCGAGTTTGAAGACAGTGCCTTATTAAAAACCTTTGGTGCGCAAGGGCTTGGGGTGTTTCCTGCACCGGAGTGGGTGCATGATGATTTGCAACGGCGTTATGGCGTGCGTTATCTCGGTAAATCGGATGGACTGGAGGAACAGTTTTTTGCCATCGCCACCACCAAAAAAGTGCAACATCCTTTAGTCAGTCAATTACTCGCTGCTGCTGCCAGCCATCTGGAAGAAAGGCCTGCTTAACTT
The DNA here is from genome assembly GCF_000420525.1 of Aquaspirillum serpens DSM 68. Lineage (GTDB taxonomy): Bacteria > Pseudomonadota > Gammaproteobacteria > Burkholderiales > Aquaspirillaceae > Aquaspirillum > Aquaspirillum serpens. The sequence continues at coordinate 6,853 of NZ_ATVC01000016.1, read as the reverse complement.
TTTAACCGACGGTAAAGCGTATTTCGACTAATCCCTAATTGGCGCGCCGCCTGTGACACGTTACCACCGCAAGCAGACAGCGCCTGTTCAATCGCTTGTTGCGATAGATGGTTGAGTGTGGTTGTGTTTGATTTTGGGTTGGATTGGTTAGAGATAGTCAGCGCACTCAGCATGTCATCTGACAAATGATGCCAATCAATCAGATTTTCGTTTTCTTCTAACAAGGTCACAGCGGTGAGCACTACGTTATTGAGCTGGCGCAGATTACCCGGCCAAGAATAGTTTTGTAGCGCGTGTTGCAGCGAGGGCGCAATGGTGCAAAATTTTTCTGGGCTGTGTTGTTGCAACATCATGCGTAATAAGATCAAAAAATCACTGCGCTCACGCAACGCCGGCACCACCAGCGCCATGCCATTTAATCGATAGTACAAATCAGCTCGAAACCGGTTGTGGGCAATGTCCTGTGGTAAATCACGATGGGTTGCACAGATAAGAGAAAAATCGACCTTGACCGCTTTTCCGCCACCAAGTGGCGTTACTTCTCGTTCTTGTAATACCCGCAATAAGCGACTCTGGAGAGACAAAGGCATATCACCGATCTCATCGAGGAAAAGTGTACCGCCGTCGGCTTCCACGATTCTGCCACGATAGCCCTCGCGCCGCGCCCCAGTAAACGCACCGGCGGTATAACCGAACAGTTCCGACTCAATCAATTGCTCTGGCAATGCCGCACAGTTAATAGCCACAAAAGGGCCTTCTTTTCGCTGGCCGCTGTCATGGATTGCCTTAGCAAACCATTCTTTGCCGACACCGGACTCGCCATGTAAAAGAATCGGAATCGCAGTGCCGGCGACTTTTCTCGCTTTGTGTACCAGCTTGTGGATGGCTTCATCGCCGGTATCCAGTCGAGACAAGGCATCTTGAACATGGACGGTTTTCTGATCTTGGGTCGCGTGTGTGTGTTTATTGGGCAACACCACCTGCACATATAAAGTCTTACCATTCATCAATGACATCGGTAACAAGTGGTGTAGATGTCTGTGTTGGGATAATTGTTGTTCTAACCACTGGCGCAGGGGGAACTGCGATAGCTCTATATAGCTGAGCTGCAACATCTCCAACGCGGCCCGATTCGCTGCATGTCCAATCCCTTGTTCTGACAACACAATAATGCCTTCGCTTACTGTGCCAATTCCCTTTGGGTGAGCATGAAGATGTAAACGCATGGCATGTTGATAACGCGACAATAACAATTTATTTTCGATCATCTGTGCCGCAGTTTTGACCAAGCCGCCGGTATGGGGATGATAGCGTTGGACTTCGCTCGAAATATCAATCACACCTAATATCTGGCCTTGTGGGTCATAAAGAGGCGCGGCGGTGCAGGTTAGGATGCTGTTTTGCTCTAAAAAATGCTCGGCCCCTCGGATAGAAATTGGGCTGTATTCGGCCAAAGCTGTCCCAATGGCATTGGTCCCACGATGATTTTCTTGCCACGAGGCACCAGGGGCTAAGGCGACTTGTTCAGCTTTCGGTAAAAAATCACCATCACCCAACACATGCAGCAGAGTTCCACTGTGATCGGCCAATACCACCATGCTGTTAGAGTGCTTCACTTGGCTAAATAGATGTTCCATCACCGGTTGCGCATGGCTGACTAATTCTTGGTGTTCTTCTAATCGTTGCTTGAGCTGGTTACTAGGCAATGCTGGTAAATCTTTTGCGGTGCGAATTGGTGACAATCCCGCTTTGGCACAGCGCAGCCAAGAGCGTGCTAAGCGATCATTAATCAATCCCTGCGGTAGGGCTTGATCGGACAAGAGATATTGGCGTGCGGTGTGTAAAGACGCTTCTAGTTCTAAAAACATGGCTGATGGCTCCTCGTTTTTCCTGCCTAATCTTGTTCAAGATTGAGAAAGGACGACTGTTTTCTTGGAAACAGTTTCGATTCGGGCAGTATAGAGCGCCATGCTGTCAGAGGTGAAAGTTATTGCACCCATTGCTCCATCAAGGGTGTATCAGTTGTTGCGTGACAGTGTGTCAATCTGAGACATTTTGCACAGCATTACCGCACCGCAATAATTTAATTTATTTCACAAAAACAAAACACTAGCTTCTTTTTCCGAGTTGGCACAGTGCTTGATACTGATAGAGCAATCGACGGTTCGTCGGTTTTATAACAACGAGGAGATTGAGCATGATTTACACCTTACCTGGTACCACCGGCGCAAAACATCAGTACAAAACCCACTATGACAACTTTATCAATGGCAAGTGGACACCACCGGTTCGTGGCGAATATTTCGATGTGATTACTCCCCTCACCGGCCAACCCTACACCAAAGCCGCCCGTTCCGGCGCTGATGATATCGAATTGGCATTGGATGCCGCCCACGCTGCTGCAGAAAAGTGGGGCAAAACCTCACCGGCAGAGCGTTCTAATATCTTGCTCAAAATTGCCGATCGTATTGAAGCCAATCTCGAATGCTTGGCCTATGTTGAAACCGTCGATAACGGCAAGGCGATTCGCGAAACCCTGAATGCGGATATTCCGCTGGCAGTTGACCACTTCCGTTATTTTGCTGGTTGCTTGCGTTCGCAGGAAGGTTCAATTTCTGAGATTGACGAAACCACCATCGCCTATCATTTCCATGAGCCACTGGGGGTGGTTGGGCAGATCATTCCGTGGAACTTCCCGATTCTGATGGCCGCGTGGAAATTGGCACCGGCACTCGGCGCAGGTAACTGCGTGGTGCTTAAACCAGCAGAATCAACCCCGATCAGTATTTTGGTGATGATGGAGTTGATCGCTGATTTGCTGCCACCTGGGGTGTTGAACATTGTTAACGGTTTAGGACGTGAAGCGGGGATGCCATTGGCGACCAGCCGCCGGATTGCCAAAATTGCATTCACAGGTTCCACCGCCACCGGCCGTGTTATCGCACAAGCTGCTGCCCAAAGTTTGATTCCAGCGACGTTAGAGCTTGGCGGTAAATCGCCTAACATTTTCTTTGCTGATGTCGCGGCACAAGATGATGATTTCTTTGATAAAGCAATCGAAGGTTTGGTGTTATTTGCTTTCAACCAAGGCGAAGTGTGCACCTGCCCAAGTCGGGCGCTGATTCATGAATCAATTTACGATCGCTTTATGGAACGTGTACTGGCACGGGTGCGGGCGATTAAACAAGGTAGCCCTCTCGATACTGAGACCATGATGGGCGCACAAGCTTCGCAAGAGCAAATGAATAAAATCATGGCTTACTTAGAAATTGGTCGTCAGGAACAAGCCGAGTGTTTGATTGGTGGTGATCGTGCGCATTTGGATGGCGAATTGGCCGGTGGTTACTATATCCAACCGACCTTGTTCAAAGGCCATAATAAGATGCGGATTTTCCAAGAAGAAATTTTTGGCCCAGTGTTAGCCGTGACAACTTTCAGCACCGAAGAAGAAGCATTGGCAATCGCTAATGACACACCTTATGGCTTAGGTGCTGGAGTGTGGAGTCGTGATGGCAATACAGCTTATCGCATGGGCCGTGGCATTAAAGCGGGCCGCGTATGGACAAACTGCTATCACGCTTATCCAGCTCATGCCACCTTCGGCGGTTATAAAGAGTCGGGAATTGGCCGTGAAACGCACAAAATGATGTTAGATCATTATCAACAGACGAAAAACCTGTTGGTGAGTTATAGCCCGAAACCGCTTGGTTTCTTCTAATCAATTACGATTAGGCAAATAGCCCTTGCATATGGCAAGGGCTATTTTTTAGCTTCTTTTCAGGGTAATTTGCATTACATCAGTACGTCCAGAGATAAATCCCGCCTCACAATAAGCAAGATAAAACCGCCATAGCCGGATAAACGCATCATCAAAACCTAAATTTTTCACCATCGCTAACTTATTTTCAAAATTATGCTGCCATCTACGCAAGGTTTCTGCATAGTCTTGGCCGAATAAAATGGGTTTGCTGGTGGTAAAGCCATGTAGCCGCGCATGAGCAATAAATTTTTCTACCGAAGGCAACATTCCACCCGGAAAGATATATTGCTGGATAAAATCGGTATTTTTCCGGTACGACTCAAATTTTCCATCTTCAATAGTAATAGTTTGAATAACTGCTTTTCCTTCTGGTTTAAGGCATTCCATTATTTTTTGGAAATAAATTTTCCAATATTGCTCACCAACTGCTTCAAACATCTCGATAGATACGATGTGGTCGTATTGTTGTTTTATTTTTTGGTAATCGGTTAATTGAAGTTTTCCACGGTCAGCAAAACCTTTGGCGGCTAATCTTTGTTCTGCCCACACTTTTTGTTCAGTTGATAGCGTCAACCCATCAATACGACAGCCGGTTTTTTCAATGGCGTACTCCATAAAACCACCCCACCCACAGCCAATTTCCAAAATATGGCTATTTTGAGTCAGGTTAAGTTGTTGCAATATTTGATCATATTTATTGATTTGTGCAGTTGTAAGCGGGGTTTTGTGATTGCCATGATACATTGCTGCAGAATAGCTCATCGAGCTATCTAGCCATAGCTGATAAAAATCGTTACCTAAGTCATAGTGAGCGTGGATATTTTTCCGGCTACCGCGTAAGGTATTGGCTCGGGTAAGATGTTTTAGCCAATAGCCCAATTTATGCCACCATTTACCTTCAATCAGTGGCGATAAAATCTTTTCATTTAATAGCGCAAGCAATAACAGCTGAGTCCAATCATCAGAATCAATCCAGCCATCTCGATAAGCTTCCGCCAAACCAATATCACCCTGAGTAATGATTTTACTCACTGCACGCCAATCACCGATATACACCACAGCATGTGGCCCAGGTTCAGCGGCAGAAAATAATAGGTGCTCGCCGTTGGGGGTATAGCAATCAAGAGAGCCAATTTGAATGTGCTGTAATAAATTGAACAAAAAGCGTCTGTGGGCTGGAATGTGGCTCATCTCAACAGCGGTTAATGTTGATGCACTCATTAGGAATTCTCCACAGAAGAAATCATATGACCTTTTTTGCCATAAAAAGGGGTTTTTTTGCGCCACAGTTTCATTGCTTGCCAATGAATCCGCAACCAAACCAATACGGTTTGCCAACCATATTGCCAAAGTAGCTTCGGTAACTGTTTATTTTCCAGTAAAACACATTCACCAGATTGCACAGCATAAAAAGCGCGTTTACGGTCAGTTTCACAATCGTACTCAATGCTAATCGTCAGTTGATTTTCATTGGGTGTAATAAATCTGAAGTAATAACAACCTGAGACTTGATAAAAAGGTGAGACATGAAATTTTTTTTCTTGGGCAAAAACATCACCAGAACGAATCGGCTGAAAATCATCATGATGCAGTAGGTAATCATGATGCTCACCAAAGGTATTATTAACTTCAACCCATACCGCGATCAGTTCTGAGCTCAGATTGTAAATAAAATAAAAACTGACTGGGTTGAAGACATAACCAAATAATCTAGGTTGCGTATGTAAAACAATCTTGCCAATTTCTGGTAGTTGGTTCTGTGTTAATTTTTCCGTTAACCACGGCAAAATTGGCTCGCCATTACGGGGGCCATGATTTTTTGGATGCCAGCTTAGGCCATACGACATTTTGTTAGTTTTACCATCCCATTTTTCTAATGGAATCGCCAACCACCAAAATGGATAACGAAAACTGTGTTTGCGTGGTGATAATCGCTGGTGCCACACATGGCCGGTATAAAGCAGTGCATCATTAACTGACATAATCTTTATTCCTTTCAGTCGTTAATGATGCAGCCGGTGTGTGCCGGTGGAACTTGATGCCGCCACGGTACTGTTGCGCCTAAACTCTGTGCGACCGCCATCCCTGCTTTTAAACCATCTTCATGAAAATCATATCCCGCCCATGCACCACAGAACCAACTGCGTTGTTGCCCTTGAATCGTGTGTAGGTGTCTTTGTGCAGCAATTGCTTCGGTGGTAAATACTGGGTGGGCGTAGTGAAATTCGGCAAAAATGTGTTTTGGGGTTTTATAGGGGTTGAGGCTCACCATGATTGGGGTGTTGACGGTGAGGGGTTGTAGCCGATTGAGTAGATAGGTCACCATAACCGCATCTTGTTCGTTTTCATGTTGTGCTGACATTGCACTGTAGTTCCATGCTGCCCAAGCGCGTTTTTGCTTAGGTAAAAAGCTTTCATCGGCATGTAGAACCGCATAGTTTTTTTGGTAGGAGATAGCAGAAAGGATGTTTTGTTCTGCTTCGCTAGGATTTGCCAGCAGTAACAAGATTTGATCGGTATGACAAGCAAAAATAACTTGATCGAAGGTTTCTCTACCCTCGCTGTGGAATAGCAACACTTCTTTATCGTTTCTAATGACCTTTTCTATTGGTTTTTTAATTTTTTGTCTGTTAATTGCGTAATAATTTTTTCAACATAGACCCGTGATCCACCCACCACGGTCTTCCATTGCGGCCGATCAGAGACTTGTAGCAAACCATGGTTTTGACCCGGTGCGCAACAAGCCCCGCCGTTCAGGGCGGGGAAGGATAGCCCGGTGCGCAACAAGCCCCGCCGTTCAGGGCGGGGAAGGATAGCCCGGACGGCGTAGCCGTCGAACACATTGCGGCGATACTTCGCCACAAAGACCAAATGGACGTGCATCTTGAACACGCAGTGCCGACTGCGCCTAATATCGTTGTCATCTCTCATAGACCAAAGTATCATTGATTCATGCAACGACTTCAAGCCTTCAAATACGAACTGGTGCCAGACGGCCATCAGGAGCGGCAAATGCGCCGCTTCGCTGGCTCGTGCCGGTTCGTATTCAACAAGGCGTTGGCGTTGCAGAAGGAGCGCTACGAGCAAGGCGAG
>NZ_ATVC01000015.1 GCF_000420525.1 Aquaspirillum serpens DSM 68 | reverse complement strand
CAATGTGAACGCCAAAGCACTAGCAAAAACACAGATGGCAAAATCTGTGTACGATGCGGCATGGACAACGTTCAGAACACAACTCAAGTACAAAGCCATGAGGCAATGTGTGGTGTTCGAGGAAATCAACGAAGCGTTTTCAACCCAAACATGCTCGTGCTGCGGTGTCATACCCGCCAGCAGTCCGAAAGGTAGGGCAAGTTTGCGAATAAGAGAATGGATTTGCAGCGACTGCGGTGCAGTACACGACCGCGACACCAATGCGGCAAAAAACATTCTCGCGGCGGGACTTCGCCGTCTTGCAGAAGGAATCCCCGCTCTTTAGGGCGGGGAGGAAGTCAAACGTCGATATTCCGTGCAACCAGTGCATTGCTTTCGATGAAAGCGCGGCGGGGTTCGACGTGGTCGCCCATCAGCGTGGTGAACACATCATCTGCCGTCATCGCATCCTCAATCCGCACTTTCAACAAACGGCGGACATTCGGATCCATCGTGGTTTCCCACAACTGTCCGGGGTTCATTTCACCCAAGCCTTTATAGCGTTGAATGCTCAGGCCACGCCGTGCTTCTTGCAACAACCACGTTAACGCCTCACCAAAATGTGCAATCACTCGGCCTTGTTCACCACGGCGCACCGTCGCATCGGGCCCCAACAACCCTAACAACACGCCTGCCGTTGTTTTGATATGTTGATAATCAACACTGTTCAAAAAGTCGGCATCAATCGACGTCACCGTGCTATTACCATGCTGTTGCCGCACAATCCGAATGCGCCACTGATCGTTTTTATCATCATGCACCAAACTCAACTGCAGCAAAGCAGGGTCGAGTTGTGCCGACAGGGTGTCTAATGCCTGCTGTGCGGCGGCTTGACTATCCAGTTGCAACGGGGGGCACGACAACAAAGCGTTTAACACCAACGGATCAATCACCCGACTTTCACGCTCGATCACCGCCTGCGCCACCATATATTGCCGCGCAATATTGGCTAAAGCTTCGCCTTGCAGCGGCTCGGCGCCTGCTCGTGGAATAATCTGGGCATTGCTCAGTGCCAGCTCTAACAAGGCATGATTCAACTCATGTTCATCTTTAAGATAACGCTCAGTTTTACCATGCTTCATCTTATACAGTGGCGGCTGGGCAATATAGACATGGCCACGTTCGATCAACTCCGGCATTTGCCGGTAGAAGAAGGTTAGTAACAGCGTGCGAATGTGCGCGCCATCCACATCGGCATCAGTCATGATAATAATGCGGTGATAACGCAACTTCTCGGGGTTGTAGTCTTCTTTGCCAATGCCCGTGCCCATTGCGGTAATCAATGTCGCCACTTCTTGGCTGGCAATCATCTTGTCGAAGCGCGCCCGTTCCACGTTCAAGATTTTGCCCTTCAACGGCAAAATGGCTTGGAATTTACGATCACGCCCTTGTTTTGCCGACCCGCCGGCAGAGTCGCCCTCCACCAAATACAACTCAGACAGGGCAGGGTCTTTTTCTTGGCAATCGGCTAATTTACCAGGTAAGCCCAAACCATCCATCACCCCTTTGCGACGGGTAATCTCACGCGCTTTGCGGGCCGCTTCCCGTGCCCGTGCCGCCTCGACAATTTTGCTACAGATGATTTTGGCTTCGTTGGGGTTTTCTTGTAAGAAATCGTGCAGCGTTTGGCCGATAATCTCTTGTACTATCGGACTGATTTCACTCGACACCAATTTGTCTTTGGTTTGGGAGCTGAATTTCGGATCGGGCAACTTCACCGAAAGCACGCAGGTTAAACCTTCGCGCATATCATCACCGGCGGTTTCCACCTTCGCCTTTTTAGCGAACTCGTGTTCTTCAATGTATTGATTGAGGGTGCGAGTTAAGACGGCGCGTAACGCGGTGAGGTGGGTGCCACCATCGCGTTGCGGAATGTTGTTGGTAAAACATTGCACCGATTCTTGATAGGAGTCGTTCCATTGCATGGCGACTTCAACCGTCATCCCCTCTTTTTCACCTTGGGCATAGTAAATTTTGCTATGCAGCGGGCTCTTGTTGCGGTTCATGTATTCCACAAACCCAGCCACCCCGCCAGCAAAAGCAAAGTTTTCTTCTTTGCCGCTGCGCTTATCCGAAAGAATGATCGATACACCATTATTCAAGAACGACAGCTCGCGAATCCGCTTCGCTAAAATTTCATAGTGGTATTCAATCAAGCCAAAGGTTTCTTGGCTGGCCATGAAGGTCACTTCGGTGCCACGGTGTTGGCTTTGCCCCGTAGCCCGCAATGGAGCGACGGGTTCGCCACGGCGAAATTCCATTTCATGCACATGACCATCACGCCAAATTTTGAGGCGCAACCAATCAGACAGGGCATTCACCACCGACACCCCAACGCCGTGCAAACCGCCGGAAATTTTGTAGCTATTACTATCAAACTTACCGCCGGCATGTAATACCGTCATGATGACTTCAGCCGCCGAACGGCCTTCTTCGGGGTGGATGTCGGTTGGGATGCCACGGCCATTGTCTTCAATCGAAATCGACTGGTCGGGGTGAATAGTGATACGAATGGTGTCACAGTGCCCAGCCAAGGCTTCGTCAATGGCGTTGTCCAACACTTCGAACACCATATGGTGTAAACCGGTGCCATCCGAGGTGTCGCCGATATACATGCCAGGACGCTTCCGCACTGCATCCAAGCCTTTTAGCACTTTGATACTGCTGGAATCGTATTCTTGCTGTTCACTCATGAGCATTCTTTCTATCTAATCGCCACGTATGGAAAAACCAACTATGTTTCACGTGAAACATTCTTCCCTCAACCATCAGGAAGCGGCTTAAATTCGCATCGGCATCACAATGTATTTAAAGTTGGGATTATCTGGAATGGTGAATAGGGCGCTGCGGTTGGGATCACCGCAGGCAATCTGCACCGTATCGACCGAGACATGATTCAACACATCCAACAGATAATTGATGTTAAAACCGATCTCTAGGGTATCGCCCTCGTATTCGATTTCGAGTTCTTCTTGCGCTTCTTCTTGCTCGCTGTTGTTACACATCACCGATAATTTTCCGGGTTCTAACATCAGACGAACACCACGGAATTTCTCATTAGCCAAAATCGCCGCCCGTTGCAGAGCATGTTGTAACTCTTGGCGGTCGATTAAGAAAATTTTGTCGTTATCCAATGGAATCACGCGGTTGTAGTCAGGGAATTTACCATCGACCACTTTTGACACCACCACGCTGGCACCAAAGCTAAAACGCACCTGATTACCCAATAATTCAATCAATAACGGTTCGTCGTGGTCGGATAATTGTTTGGTTAATTCCAAGATGGTTTTGCGCGGCAAAATCGCCTCAGCGTGTGAGGTGGGGTAATCCACTTGCAAAGTGGTGTTGGCATAGGCCAAACGGTGGCCGTCTGTCGCCACCAATTTCACCTGATCGCCGGCCATGATAAACATCATCCCGTTGAGGTAGTAACGAATGTCTTGCACCGCCATCGCGTATTGCACTTGCGACAGCAAATCTTTGAACACTTTTTGCGACAGGGTGAGCTGTGCTTGGGCTTGTTGATTGACCGCTAACAGGGGGAAATCATCGGCAGGCAGGGTTTGTAATTGAAACCGGCTGCGTCCGGCTTTCACGCTCAGTCGGTTGTCTTCATGTTCAAACGACACTGTCGAATGTTCAGGAATCGCCCGCAAAATGTCTTGCAGTTTTTTTGCCGAGGTGGTCAAAGAAAAATCTGGCCCGACGATGGTGTCGGGGCTGGCGGTGGTAACTTGAATCTCAAGATCAGTCGCTAAAAAACTGACTGTGTTGCCCCGTTTTTGGATTAACACATTGGCCAAAATCGGTAGCGTGTGGCGGCGTTCAACAATACCGGTCACAGCAGATAATGGTTTGAGTAGATCGTCGCGGTCGGCTTGCAAAATCAACATGGCTTATTCCTCAATCACTGTAATCGCTCTCAGTTGAGCCGGTGTTAACCGCGCAACATATTGAGTAGGGTGGTGTAGTCGCGGGCGAGTTCGGCATCACTCTCGCGCAGACTGTGTATGGTTTTACAGGCGTGCATCACTGTCGTGTGATCACGACCGCCAAACGCATCGCCGATATTGGGCAAACTCAACTCGGTGAGTTCTTTGGCCAAGCACATCGCAATTTGCCGAGGGCGGGCAATTTCGCGTTTGCGTTTTTGTGAGTACATATCAGCCAGCTTGAGTTTGAAATACTCGGCAACGGTTTTTTGAATATTGTCGACGGAAATTTGTCGATTGCCCGCCGCCAGTAAATCTTTAAGCGATTCTTTTACCAATGGTAAGGTAATCGGCAAATGGCTAAAGCGCGCGTATGCCGCCACCCGCTTTAACGCACCTTCTAATTCCCGCACATTCGAACGCACATTTTGTGCAATAAAAAAAGCCACATTGTGTTCGAGCTTAAGATGATCGGCCTCGGCTTTTTTCATCAAAATCGCCACCCGCATCTCTAACTCTGGTGGCTGAATTTCCACCGTTAAACCCCATGAAAAACGTGAAATCAAGCGTTCATCCATTCCTTCAATCTGTTTCGGGTAGGTATCACAGGTCATAATGACTTGTTTGCCACTTTCTAACAGCGAATTGAAAGCATAGAAGAATTCTTCCATGGTGCGGTTTTTACCGGCAAAAAACTGAATATCGTCAATCAACAATAAGTCGAGCGAATGGTAGTAACGCTTAAAATCATCGAACGATTTATGCTGATAGGCACGCATAATATCAGCCACATACCGCTCGGCATGAACATAGCGGATTTTGGCATGGGGGTTTTTTTGATAGACCAAATTCCCCACTGCCTGAATCAAGTGGGTTTTCCCCAAACCGACACCACCATAGACAAAGAAAGGGTTATAAGTTGGGTCGCCGGGATGCTCGGCAATTTGCATGGCTGCCGCCCGTGCCAACTGATTCCCCTTACCGGTGACTAAACTATCAAAGGTAAAAGCAGGGTTGAGGCGAGTGCTTTCATGACCGCTGCCAATCGGTTTACTGGTTGGCTTGGCGGCTGTGATGCTGGCTGGTGAAGGCGGAGGGGTTAAGATAGCCGGTCCCGCCACCACCCGTGCAGGGGGAGCAAGACGCGGGGACGGGCTTTTTGGGGTAGTGGCCGGCGCAGCAATACGCAATTCGATGTCTATTCCAGCGACCCCAGCTTCTTCGGCAAACGTTTCAATCCGAGCAAAAAAACGCTCTTTAATAAACTGCAGGACAAAACGATTAGGCGCGTACAACACCAAACCCTGTTCTTTCACTTCACAGTGCAGCGGCTTGATCCATGTGTTGAATTGTTGCGCCGAGAGTTCTGTCTGAAAACGCGACAGACACAAAGGCCAAAATTGATCAAAGTCGGTCATGATGCGGCGAGGTCCACGTTAACAGATCCGCGAGCTCAATCCCAAAGTTTGCTGCACGGTGGAGGGAGAAAGGATGTCTTATTCGCAGTAGCGAGTGGCGTAATTAACCATTCGATTACAGCAACATCCAACAAGAGGAACACCACTAGCAAGTGGTTGTCCGATGAGAAAATACACAGCGCGGGTTGTGAATAACTTGGCTTAAAGCCGGCGATTCTACTCGTTTTCCCAAAAGTTATCCACAGGCCACCCTAAAAATTGCCATTGACAATTTTGCTAGGACGCGTTGTAATCTCACGTTTATTTTCTGTTGCAGAATAGGAACTTAGTTCATGAAGCGCACCTTCCAACCTTCCGTCACCCGCCGCAAACGCACTCATGGTTTCCGCGTTCGTATGAAAACCCGTGGTGGACGCGCTGTTATCAACGCACGCCGTGGTCGTGGCCGTAAGCGTTTGGCTGTCTGATAGCCTTGGCTTTTTCCTTCCGCCGCACACAGCGTCTTTTGAAAACGGATGATTTTTCATCCGTTTTTCGTTTGCGTAGTTTGCGCAGCAATCAGTGGGTGCAGGTCTATGCGTGCCCCAACACAGTGGGTGAGGCTCGGCTGGGTTTGGTAGTGGGTAAGAAGGTAGCAAAACGCGCCATCAAGCGTAACTACATGAAACGAACCACTCGCGAAACTTTTCGCCTGTGTGCAGCGCGGCTAGGTAGCGTTGACTTTGTGGTGCGAGTACGTCAACCTTTCGACCGTCGCCATGCTGCCGAGGTTCGCTCGGCTTTACGCAGTCTTTTCACGAAACTGGCACGATGTCACGCATCTTCATCTTCCTGATTCGCTTTTATCAAGTCGCCATCAGTCCTTGGCTTGCACCGCGCTGCCGCTATCAGCCAACGTGCTCTAGCTATGCACTCGAAGCAGTTCAAAAACATGGTGCGATCAAAGGCGGTTACTTGGCCCTAAAACGCATAGGCCGTTGCCACCCCCTTGGGGGCAGTGGTTACGATCCTGTTCCTTAGACTCCAGCCCGGAAACGAGATGGATACCAAAAGACTCATCGCTTTTATTATTCTGTCCTTCAGCATCTTGATGTTGTGGCAAGAATTTTTCGCCCCGCCTCCGCCACCAAAACCGGCAGTGACGGCCTCCACAGACACCCCAACGCCAACGCCTACGACAGCAGCCAAAACGGTTGAGCCTGCCGCTGCGGGTCAATTATTAAAAGCACAGCGCATCCAAGTCGAAACCGATTTGTTGCGGGTGATGATCGACACCCAAGGGGGCGACATCCGCCGGATGGAGCTGCTCAAACAAGGGGCCGTGCACGATCCCAAACAACCTTTCTTGCTGTTGCAAGATGACGGTGGCCGCACCTATATCGCCCAAAGTGGTCTGATTTCGGCGCAACAACCCAACTTGCCATCGCACAAAACGATTTTCCAAGCAGGACAAGCTCGCTATCAACTGCAACAAGGGCAAGATCATGTTGAAGTGGTGTTGACCGCGCCGGCAGTGAATGGGGTTGAGGTACGCAAGGTCTATCGCTTCACTCGCGGCAGCTACTTAATTGATGTTCGCCATGAGGTGGTTAACCAAAGTAACCAGCCTTTGTCGCTCGAAGCTTACTATCGTTTCTTGCGTGATGGTCAGGCCCCAGAGGGTGAAAATTCTTTAGCTTATACCTTTACTGGCCCAGCGGTTTACACCGAAGAAGGCAAGTTCCAAAAGGTTAAGTTTGAAGATTTAGACAAGAATAAGGCTGAATACGTCAAACAAGCCGATAACGGCTGGGTTGCTATGTTGCAGCATTATTTTGCTACCGCATGGATTTTAAAAACCAATGACGGTAAAACGCTGTGCCAAACTGCAACCGCTTGTCGTTTTGAGTTGAAGCCCGCCAGCAATGGCCTTTACTCAGCCGGCACTATTGTGACCTTGCCAGCGATTGCCGCCGGTCAAACCAGCACCTTCTCCATGCCGCTGTATGCTGGCCCAGAAGAAACCCGCACCTTAGAAGCGATTGCCCCGGGCTTGGACTTAACCAAAGACTATGGTTGGACCACCATCATCGCCAAACCACTGTTCTGGGTGTTGGACCGCCTGCATCAGTTGGTGGGTAACTGGGGTTGGTCGATTGTCTTGCTGACGGTGTTAATCAAAGCCGCTTTCTATCCGTTGTCTGCTGCCAGCTATCGCTCGATGGCAAAAATGAAAGCGGTGGCACCACGCTTGCAACGCCTGAAAGAGCAATACGGCGACGACCGCATGAAGATGCAGCAAGCGATGATGGAAATGTACAAAACCGAAAAGATCAACCCTTTGGGTGGATGCTTGCCGATTTTGATTCAGATTCCGGTGTTCATCGGTTTGTATTGGGCGTTGTTGGCATCGGTCGAACTGCGTCAAGCCCCTTGGTTAGGCTGGATTGAAGACTTATCGCGTCCCGATCCGTTCTATATTTTGCCAGTGATCATGGCCGCGACCATGTTTGCGCAAACCTTCCTCAATCCACCGCCACCCGATCCTTTGCAAGCGAAGATGATGAAAATCATGCCGTTAGCGTTCTCGGTTATGTTCTTCTTCTTCCCTGCTGGTCTGGTGTTGTACTGGGTCGTCAACAATATTCTGTCGATGGCACAGCAGTGGTATGTCAATAAACAAATTGAGAAACAGTCGGCTCAGGCACTCAATTCTTAATTTGCATTTCGTTTGACTTAAAATGCCCCACCTTGTTGTGGGGCATTTTTTTTGCTGGTTGCGACCTTGGCTGCGACGTTTTGCCACATTAGCAAGACAATTTCATGTCTTTATCATCGCGGCTTTATTTCTTTCTGATAAAGCGACACCGACCGATGAACACCCGTTCCTTTTTCATCGCTGCCTGTGCCCTCAGCAGTGCCAGTACCGTTTACGCTAATACCGATCCCGCCACGCTTGAACCGATTGTGGTGACGGCGGCCCCAATGCGCGACCCGTTGACCATCATCACTGATGCCAAAGCACCACGCCAACCTTTGCCGGCAGCAGATGGCGCCGGTTTGCTCAAAAGCATTCCGGGGTTTAGCGTAACCCGCAAAGGGGGCTCGGGTGGCGATCCGTTATTACGCGGTTTGGGCGCTGGACGCTTAAATATTTTGATTGATGGCAGCAGTGCTTTTGGTGGCTGTGGGATGCGGATGGATCCACCAACGGCATATATCTATCCAGATACCTTCGATCGTGTCGTGGTTCGCAAAGGGCCACAAAGCGTACAGCATGGCCCAGTGCCATTAGCGGGCAGTGTCAGTTTTGAACGTGATACCCCTGTTTTTACCGGCCCGAGTATCAGTGGTGATGTGTCGGCGACAGCTGCCAGCTTTGATCGTAATGACCAATCACTGAATCTATTAGCAGGTTCGGAGTTGGGCTGGATTCGTTTATCTGGTCAACGCAATGAAAGCGGTGATTATCGCGATGGTGACGGTGTGCAGGTGAATTCTGCCGCCCGTCGCCATAGCGCAGCTGCAACTGTGGGTTGGACTCCCAATAGTCAGACCTTGCTGGAATTCTCTTATGATTGGAGCCGTGGTGAAGGGGCTTACGCCGACCGCATGATGGACGGGGCAAAGTTTGACCGCGATGCGTGGCAGATTAAAGCCGAGCGCCGCCAAATCACGCCTTGGTTAAATAAAGTATCGGCATCGTACTATCACAGCTATGTCGATCATGTGATGGATAACTTCTCCTTGCGCCGGCCTCCAGCAATGAAGTCGGCATGGGCATTGAGTAATCCCGACCGCGAAGTAGAAGGCGCTAAAGTGGATGCGGAACTGAGTTTTGACCAACTCACTCTGAATCTTGGCGCTGACGTACAACACGACTGGCACACCGCCCGTAGTGGGGTGAATTATCAACAACAAGCACGCACCCCCGATATGCGCTTTAGCCGTCAAGGGGTCTATCTGGAAGGTAAATATACGTTGTCGGAACAAAGCCGCATTTTGGCCGGATGGCGTGTCGATCAGCATGAAGCGACCGATCAACGTGCCAGCAGTGCATCTAAAACGGCAGGGGTCACAGATCGCGATACCTTACACGGCGGTTTTATCCGGTTTGAACAACAAGCCACACCACAATGGTTATGGTTTGCCGGTGTGGGCTACACCGAACGCGCGCCAGATTATTGGGAGCGCACCAAAAGCAATAATGCCTTCTTACTCAATCCAGAGAAACAAACACAATTGGATCTCGGCTTGTCATGGCGGCAAGGGGATTGGCAAGCGAATGCCAGCGTGTTCTACGCCAAAATTGATGACTTTATTTTGGCGCAATACCCAAATGCCCCGCATTTCTCGATGGCAAGCGCCACCAATGTGGATGCCACTCGCCTTGGGGGTGAAGCGGATATTAGCTGGCGGTTTGCTAAACATTGGCAGGCTCAAGCCAGTGTTGCTTATGTCTATGGTCGTAATGACAGCAGTGGCCGTCCCTTGGCACAAACGCCACCGCTCGAAGGTCGTTTAGCTGTTGATTACGATGATGGTGTGTTCTCTGCCGGTGCTTCTGTGCGCGCTGTCGCACGGCAAACCCGTCTCGATCCAACTCGCGGCAATGTCTTCAATATGGACTTATCCACACCCGCCGCCGGCTTTAGCACGGTGTCGCTGTATGGCGGTTGGAAACCAGAGAAATCATTGTCGTTAATCGCTGGGGTGGATAACTTATTTGATCGTAGCTATGCCGAGCCAATTAGCCGTGGGATGCCGGGCGGTATGGCCCAACCCGCCGGCTATGAACAAACCCTGCGGGTCAATGAACCTGGTCGGACTTGGTGGGTAAAAGGTCGTTATCAGTTCTAATCTGCGCAACAAACAAAAAAGCCCTCTGCTTTTAAACAGGGGGCTTTTTCAATATTTACGACAGAGATGAATTTAAAAAAACATCCGACCACCTGCCGCAGACAGTGCCACACCTACCGCAGGGATTGAAAACAGCGCACGCCACAGGCGGTGATGGGGAATAAACCCCACCCCGCGAATAAAACTCGCACACATGGCCCAAAACACCAACATCGCCAATAGATGATCGGCTTGGCCTGCTTCATTCGACAAACTGTGCGGCCACACCGTGGTGACCACCAAAATGGTCAGGGCCAATAACAGCAGCGGCCAGTGAGTATGAGTACGGGCTGGACTAGCATTATCAGACATGATCTGATTTCACTCTGGAATCAGCGACAGGCTGGCGTGATGCCTCATTATCACCCCACAGTGCATTGAGAATCGCCAGCAGCACAGCAAAACCAATTCCCAACATCCACGCAAAATACCACATCTTGCATTCCCCTCTGTTTAGTAAGCCGAGTGTTCATTTTCACGGATATAGGCGGCAGTCACCTTGCCACTCATCACGCCATACGCCCAACGGGTATAAGCAATGATGATGGGCATAAAAATTACCACTGCAACCAACATAATCCCCAAGGTTTTATGACTCGAGACGCTATCCCACACGGTCAAACTCGAACGCAAATCGGTGGAAGAGGGCATCACAAAGGGGAACATGGAGATGCCTGCTGTACCAATTACCCCTGTCATGGCTACAGAGGAGGCCACAAAGGCAGCCAATGTCCGGCCTCGATTTGCTAACCACAACGCAGCCAAAAAACCAATATAAGCCAGTACAGGCAATGCCATCGCCAACGGCCACTGTTGATAGTTAGCCAACCATGCTCCGGCTTGTTTCACCACTGTTTTTGCCAATGGATCGGGTTGTGCAGCAGGATTCACCACCGAACTGATCACAAAGCCATCAATCCCCCACGCGAGCCACAGCCCAGCCAGAGAAAACGCCACCACAGTCAACAAACCTGTCACATTGACCCAACGCCGGCTGCGTTGATACACCTCATCTTCCGTTCGGTGCATCAAATACACTCCACCGTGAAAAGTCACCATGGCAGAGCTCACCACGCCACATAACAACGCAAAAGGATTGAGCAATCCCCAGAACGAGCCGGTGTAGTAAGGCACCAAGTTATCGTCAAAATGGAAAGGCACACCTTGCAACAGATTTCCGAATGCCACACCAAAGATCAATGGCGGGACAAAACCACCGATAAACAAACCCCAATCCCACACCTTACGCCATGTTGGATGGTGAATTTTCGAACGATAGTCAAAACCAACGGGACGGAAAAACAATGCCCACAACACCGCCAACATTGCCCAATAAAACCCAGAAAAAGCGGTGGCATAGACCAGCGGCCAAGCAGCAAAGATTGCCCCACCAGCGGTGATAAACCAGACCTGATTTCCGTCCCAATGTGGGCCAACGGTGTTAATCACCACCCGCCGTTCAACATCATTCTGGCCCACAAAAGGCAGTAAAGTCCCCACTCCCATATCGTGGCCATCCATGATGGCAAAGCCAACCAATAACACGCCCACCAACAGCCACCAAATGACTTTTAAGGTTGGGTAATCCAAAAGCATGTCCATAGTGTCGCTCCGTGGTTAATGGGCAATTGCTTCATTGAGATAACGCCCAGTGCCTAAACTACCGGGGCCTTGCTTAGCAAACCGAATCATCAAATACATCTCGACAATCAACAGCACGGTATAAAAGGCAATAAAACCAGCCAAGGAGCCATACAACGATGCTGGGGATAGCGTAGATACGGACAGATGCGTCGGTAACACACCGTAAATCGTCCACGGTTGGCGACCATACTCCGCCACAAACCAACCCACCTCACATGCAATCCACGGCATCGGCAAACACCACACCGCCGTCCGCAAAAAGCCGCTTTTTTCTGCAAAATTACCTTTGATGGAGTACCACAAGGCCAAACCGAATAGCAGCAACATAGCAAAACCCAAGGCCACCATGACACGGAAACTCCAGAACATCGGCGCTACTTTTGGAATTGTTGAGCGCGCCGCCTGATCAATCATCTCGGGCGTGGCAGTGCCAACATCTGCAGTGTATTTACGCAGCAACAAACCAAAGCCCAAATCTGCCTTATGTTTTTCAAACACGGCCTTTGCTGCTGTGTTGCTTTGATCTTGACGCAGTTGTTCTAAGGCTTTGACAGCAGAGATACCCGAGACGATTCGCTCTCGGTTGTGCGCGACAATGTCTTTAATCCCGGGGATTTGTTGATCTAACGAACGCGTTCCAATCAATCCCATTAACCACGGGATATGAATGGCAAAGTCGTTTTTCATTTCTGCTTCGTTGGGTATCGCAATCAAGTTAAACGATGCCGGCGCCGGCTCGGTTTCCCACATCGCTTCCATCGCGGCTAATTTGGTTTGTTGTGCTTCACCGACCACATAACCCGATTCATCACCCAACACAATCACCGAGCACACCGAAGCAAAGCCAAAGGCTGCTGCAATACGGAAACTGTTTTTAGCAAACTCCACATCGCGTTTTTTCAGCAAATACCAACTTGAAATCGATAGGACAAACATGGCGCCTGTGACGTAACCGGCACTGACAGTATGGACAAACTTGGCTTGTGCATCGGGGTTAAACAACACCGCCGCAAAATCCACCATCTCCATCCGCATGGTTTCATAGCTGAACTCGGCCCCAACGGGGTTTTGCATCCAACCGTTAGCAATCAAAATCCACAGCGCGGAAAGATTGGTACCTACCGCCATCAATAGTGTTACCAACAGATGTTGCTGTTTCGACAAACGGTCCCAGCCAAAGAAAAACAGACCGATGAAAGTCGATTCGAGAAAAAAGGCCATCAAGCCTTCGATTGCCAAGGGGGCACCAAAAATATCACCGACATAATGCGAGTAGTACGCCCAATTTGTACCAAATTGGAATTCCAAAGTAATGCCGGTGGTCACACCTAAAGCAAAGTTAATTCCGAACAATTTTCCCCAAAAGCGGGTCATGTCTTTGTAAATCACCTTACCTGTCATGACATACACCGACTCCATAATGACCAACAGCCATGTCATACCCAAAGTCAGCGGGACAAACAAAAAGTGATACATCGCGGTCACGGCAAATTGCAGCCGCGAGAGATTGACTAATTCTTCAGTCATGGTGAGTGCTCCGTTGCTGAGCCGAGGAAGAAGGAGAGG
The DNA here is from genome assembly GCF_000420525.1 of Aquaspirillum serpens DSM 68. Lineage (GTDB taxonomy): Bacteria > Pseudomonadota > Gammaproteobacteria > Burkholderiales > Aquaspirillaceae > Aquaspirillum > Aquaspirillum serpens. The sequence continues at coordinate 29,460 of NZ_ATVC01000015.1, read as the reverse complement.
CAAGAAAATGGTGTGCTGTATCGGTGGTAGCGACCTCGACCTTCACATCGCGGATAAAGCACCACCAAATACTGGTCAGAGCCAGCAATTTGATCACCACAATCCATATGACTTCCTGCAGTAAGCTGCGTGGTTTTGCCATAACAGCCGCCCTATATACATTGAAAAATCAAGATTTTTTCGTTTTAGGTCATAAGGTATGACCATTTAGACTGGCATATCGTGGCAGACATTATGCTTATTTGTGAAGTGACAAAATGTCGCACTGCAGTGAACTTTTCTCGACTGAGGGTCGTCTATATCTTCATCTTCACGACAAAACAGGAGGACCTGAATCATGCAGACCAAACAATTCTTACTGACATCCGCCTTGGCCTTGGGCCTGAGCCTACCTGCCGCGTATAGCATCGCGGCGCCAATGGAACATGGCCCAATGGCAGGAGGGATGCACAGTGAGAAAATGCACAAAATGATGCAACCCGAAGCAGTGCAAGCGCGGTTGGATAAATTGAAAACCGCATTGAAATTGAGCAACAAACAAGAAGCCGATTGGAAACGCTACGCCGACTTTATGCTGGAACACAGCAAAGCCAAACAAGAAAAAATCAAAGCATGGCGTAATACAGAACAACCTAAAACCGTCCCAGAAAAAATGGAACGCATGTTGGAACATGCCCGCGATCATGTGGCACACATGGAAAAAGCCAGCGCGGAAACTCGTCACTTCTACGACACATTAAGCACCGAACAAAAAGCCATTTTTGACCAACAACACCCGATGATGCGCCACCACCAAAAACGGCATTGATTTTGCTTTAGGTAAGACACGGAGTGTGTTTTGATGGCCGGCTCTCTTTTACTAGAGCGCCGGCTTTTTTTGTTTTTTTGATTTTTTTTGAGAAAAATAGCCTTTAACGCACAAATTTCTTGACCTGATGACAAAATGTTTGTATGACATGCCCATGATTATTTTGGCGCTCATGGTGTTTTATGTCATTTTGCGACGAGTTCTCCCCGCTAGCCTCCGACTATGCTCGCTACCGGCCTCACTACCCTCCAGCTTTATTCGATTGGCTCGCGGCACTTGCGCCTAGCCGTCAGTTAGCATGGGACGTTGCCACTGGTAACGGGCAAGCCGCCATTGCGCTGGCAGAACGCTTTGTGCGTGTCGTCGCCACCGATGCTAGCAGTGCCCAGCTTGCCCATGCCACCGCCCGCAACAATGTCGAATATGTGTGCGAACATGCCGAAGCCTCGGCGCTGGCCGATCAATCGGTTGATTTGATCACTGTAGCTCAAGCGTTACACTGGTTTGATATGGAAGGTTTTTTTGCCGAAGCGAAACGGGTACTTAAACCTAACGGCCTGATTGCTGTGTGGTGTTATCAAAATATCGAGGCCGACGGCGAATTAAATCAGGTGTTACAACACTATTATCACGAGGTTGTGGGCCGCTATTGGCCCCCCCAACGGCAGTGGGTAGAAAGTGGTTATCGTCAGCTGAAATGGCCATTTATCGATTACCCTGCCATGCCATTTACCCTGACTGCAGAATGGACTTTAGCCGGTTTACGCGGCTATCTTTCGACGTGGTCGGCCAGCCGCCGCTATCAAGAAACCCATCACAGCGACCCACTGCTTGTCATTGAACCAGCACTCGAACAGGCGTGGGGCAATGCTAGCAGTCGGACTTTGCGCTGGCCGCTAACTTTACGCGTGGGACGACTGCCAAATCTGGACAGCAAACCTTGACAGCTATCAATTTCATGACAAAAGTTTTATGCTACGGTCAGTTTTTTCTTTTGTCTTTGGAGTGATTGATGTCCGCATTTCGTATTGCCATGATCGGGGCGGGGGAAACCGGCACCCCATTGTTAAAACAAATGCTGTCATGTGATTTTGTCGAAGTATTAGGCGTTGCCGACCTCGATCTCAACCAACCAGGGATTGCATTGGCAAAAGAACATGGTGTCTTTGTCACACAAGATTTTATGGAGTTGGCAGCGTTGGGTGAGGATGTGGATATTTTGATTGATGTCACTGGGGCATCGATGGTGCGGGAAAGCCTGCGTTATCACATGATTGAAACGCAAAATAACCATACCTTGATTATGCACGAACGGATTGCGCTGTTCTTAATGTCGCTTTCTTGCGGCAAATTGGTCAGCCCAAAACACGACGATCTGGAATACATCTGATTTTCTGGCACACTGGCTGTTCTTTTTCACCAAGGAACAGCCATGAGCCAAACCTTGTACGGGGACGGGGCTATCCGCCGCCCCTCGTTATACGGATCCTCTATTGAAAACACCTACGCCGGTGTGTTGTCGTTTATGCGGCGCAACTACAGCCGCGATCTCAATGGCGTCGATGTCGCCATCAGCGGCATACCGCTTGATCTCGCTACGACCTTTCGTTCTGGTGCCCGCCTTGGCCCTGCGGCTGTCCGTGCCGCTAGTGTCCAACTCGCTGAACTAAAACCCTTCCCTTGGGGCTTTGATCCGTTTGAAGATTTGGCGGTGATTGATTATGGCGATTGTTGGTTTGATGCCCATAATCCACTGACCATCAAAGACAGCATTATTCAACACGCCCGCGAGATTCTCGCCAGTGGTGCCAAGATGTTGACCCTCGGCGGCGATCATTACATCACCTATCCTCTGTTAGTGGCGCATTGTGAACGCTACGGTAAACCACTGAGTCTGATTCACTTTGATGCTCACTGTGATACTTGGGCCGATGACAACCCCGACTCGCTTAACCACGGCACCATGTTTTACAAAGCCGTCAAAGAAGGGTTAATCGACCCACAACGCTCGGTACAGGTGGGCCTGCGGACGTGGAACGATGATTTTATGGGCATCCCTCGCCTTGATGCACCAACGGTGCATGAAATTGGCGTAGCAGAAACCGTGCGCCGCATTCAACAAATTGTTGGTGATCATCCCACTTATCTGACATTTGATATTGATTGTCTCGACCCCGCTTTTGCCCCCGGCACCGGCACTCCCGTCCCCGGTGGCCTATCGAGTGCCCAAGCGTTGGGTATTGTGCGACAACTTGGCCAAGTTAATCTAATTGGTATGGATGTGGTCGAAGTCTCGCCACCGTTTGACCAAAGCGAGATTACCGCCATTGCCGCAGCGCACATTGCCTGTGATTTACTGTGCTTGCTACGTAATCAAAAATTGGCAGGCCGTTAACAGATTCAAGCTTGCCCCGTCGCCATACTGGAAACGGGGCAACAAGCGTTAATGATGTCGCGACGAAGTGTGTGTAAAGCGGTCGATCAACTGTGCTAGCTGTTGTGCCGTTTGGTTAAGCGTATCAGCGACCAGCGCCGTTTCTTTTACAATCTGGGCGCTTTCACCAGCCAAACCAGCAATTTGATTGACGTTTTGTGCCACATCCGAACTGGCCTGAGTTTGCTGATCCATTGCAGCAGCATTGCTCACACTGCGCTCGACGGTATCGGTGGCTTGGTCACGAATTTCTTGTAACAACGACGTCGAATTGCCCATTAATGCCGTGCCTTCGTTGAGTCGTTGCCGCACATCACTCATTTCTGTCACTGCTTGCTGTGTATCACCGCGAATAGCATCAATCAGAGTGGAAATCTGCACCGTTTCTTTGCTCACTCGCTCGGCTAATTTACGCACTTCATCCGCCACCACAGCAAAACCACGTCCCTGCTCACCCGCCCGTGCAGCTTCAATCGCCGCATTCAAAGCCAATAAATTGGTTTGATCCGCAATATCATGAATCGCCACCACAATCTGACTGATCGCCTGCGAGCGACCTTCCAAGGCTTCAATCCGTTTAGCTGCAGTTTCCACTGCCACCGCCGTGCTGGCCAAGGCGGCGGCCAAGTGTTGAATTTCTCCCTCTCCAGCTTGGGTATGCGATTGCATTTTCTCAGACACTAAGCGCGTTTCATGGACATTTTCTCGCACCGAACGAATACCAGCAGTCATTTCTTCGACAGCCGCCGCTAGGCTACTTGAGGCATCGCTTTGCACCGATGCACTGTGAGCAGCACGCTCGGATAAATGCTCCATATCCCCAGCGGCGGTAGCAAGTTGGTGTGCACTTTGTTTCACTTCAAATAACGTCCGACCAAAGTTATCCACCAGTACATCAAAGGCTTGTCCCATCAACGCAATTTCATCTTTACCGCGTACATCCACCCTTGGCGCAAGATCGAGAGTTTGGCTCATGGTTCGCATCAGTTGCTCCAAGCGGCGGAGGCGACTGCGGAGATTGTGCATAATGCCCCAGCTCAACCACAGCAATAAGGCCAAGGCGGTGAGGCTGCCAAGGCCGTTCAACAACATCTGGCGTTCAATACGCTCTGATTTGCTTAATAGCTGTTGTGCCAGTTGGTCTAATAGCAGCCCTTCCAACGCTTTCATGGCATCGATACGAGCCGAAGCCGCACCAAACCACTGTGGCGGAGCCAGTTGTTGTGGTTCATTAGGGCCGATGGCAAACACTTGGCTGCGTAGCTGTAGAAACTGCGTATTGACTGGGCTGTCTTGTAGCGTCTTAGCAGCCACCATGATGTCTTGATCGGCATAACGAACAAAATCAGCGGCACATTGTGTTTGCCGTGCTACAAAACCACTGGCTTGGATTAAAGCTGGCGTGGTAAAGCTACCCGCCGCCAATACGCCGTTGATAAAGCCGCGCTCACGACCAGCAAATTCTTTTTCACAGGACAAAGCCAACAAGCTCACTGTGCTGCGATAAAAGGTTAAATCGCCCACTTGGTTACCCAAGTTCGCCAACAGAGTAAATAAACCATCAATCCGGTTTGAATAGTCGGAAAAAACTTCAGGCGCAGGGCGGCGACGTTGTTCAATCTCTCCCCGCCGCGCCAACAAAGCACTTACCGCTTGTGCTTCTTGTTGTGCCGCTGGATGTTTTGCCACAGCGGAAAAAGCTGCAATTGCCTGATCGGTTGCAGCACGTGCTTGGCGCAACGGTTCAGGCAAGGTTTCCGCCTTGCCATTCAAATAGCCATTACTTAAACCACGCTCGGCTTGCAACGTGTGGACGAGCTGACTGGCGGCGCGTACGGTTTCGACCTCCATCGCCGCACTGACACTGACTTGCCACTCTTGATAACGTTGCCATGTGCTATGGCCAGTTAATAAAGTTAGACCAATAATCGGTGGGCCAACTAATAGAGCGAGTTTGGTAAAAACCGAGCAACGCGATAACCAAGCAGTTGTTTTCAAAGTAATTCCCCTCGTGGAAAGTGGGCAAAGGTTTGTCAGTGACCGAGGTGGCGCCGAATGCGACGCATACCCAACCAGAAGGTCGCTAACACCACAGGAATTGCCAATCCAGTCGCCAAATCTGCATTGATCGGCAGACCTGCCGCTTTCGCTGCTTTAAAGCCATAGCTCAACAAACCCACTGCGTAATAACTCAACACCCCAACCGATAACCCTTCAACTGTTTCTTGTAAGCGCAGTTGTAATGCAGCGCGTTTATCCATTGAAGCGAGTAATTGTTGGTTTTGCTTTTCCTGTTCAATCTCAACCCGAGTCCGCAACAGGGCTGTGGCGCGGGTCAGCCGCATCGCCAGCCGATCTTGTCGCCCCAATACCGTGTCACAGGTTGCCATCGCGGGGGCCAAACGCCGTTCGGTAAACTCATGAAATGGCTGTAGGCCGGCAATACGGCTTTCGCGCAGTTCATCAATCCGCCGTTCTACTAAAGCATAGTAGGCGCGTGCGGCAGAAAAACGATATTGCGATGAAGCAATCGCATCTTCCAATCGACCCGCGAGAGAGGTTAATTCGGCCAATAAACTGCCATCCTCGCGTTGTCCATCATCAAGACGGGCGGTAATGGCACGCATCGCCATCCCCAACTCATCCAACCGGCGCATCTCGGTTTTGGCAATCGGCAATGCCAACAATGCCAACATGCGATAGCTTTCAATCTCGATCAGTCGGCTCACCATCCGGCCACACTGACGCTCGCCCATACCACGGTCTAACACTGCCAAGCGCGTAAACCCCAATCCTAAGTTTGGATCGGGATGTAAGCGCAAGTCGGTCAACGCCACCCCGCTCTGATCGCCAATTTCTGCCCCAATCAGATCTTGCGGATCAAACCAGTGCCCTACCTGTGTCCGCCAATCTTCTGAGGGATGGGCAGGGACAATCACCACATGTAACCCCACCAATAACTCACCATGCAGCTCGGCTAGCCAATCGGCAGGCACCGCCGCCAAAGCAGTATCACTAAATGGATTACAGCCTATTTCGGGCAAGATAAAGGTGTAGCGCACAAACTCGGTATGTAGGCTCCAGTTGAGCGTCAAAGGGCCAACACGGGCTTGATATTGCACTGCATGAGGTTCGGGATTGGGCAATCCCAATCGTTGGGTTAACTGTTGTAGATCAAGCCATTCCGCTTCGCCCACCGTATCCGACCACAATACGATGGAAGATAAACGCGCCGGCCCTGCAATAGGCAGCGCCGGCCGTGCGTGGGCTTCATCATTTAACAGTTGGCGTAAAGGATGTGCAGCCAAAGGTGTCATTCGCGGATTTGCCCATCACCAAATACCAACCATTTTTGGCTGGTTAATCCCTCTAAACCGACTGGGCCACGCGCATGAATCTTGTCAGTGGAAATCCCAATTTCTGCACCAAGGCCATATTCAAAGCCATCGGCAAAGCGTGTCGAGGCATTGACCATCACACTGGAAGAATCCACCTCACGCAAGAAACGACGAGCACGGCTATAGTCTTCGGTGATAATCGAATCGGTATGGTGGCTGCCATAGTGATTGATATGTTCAACCGCATGGTCCAAGTCTTTCACCACTTTGATCGCAAGAATCGGTGCCGCATATTCGGTAAACCAATCTTCCTCCGTTGCCGCCTTCATTCGCTCATCGACCAAAATCGCTAAGGTACGCGGACAACCACGCAATTCAACGCCTTTTTCCCAGTACATTGGCGCTAATTTTGGCAGGAGATAAGCAGCAAACGCCTCATGCACCAATAGCGTTTCCATGGTGTTACATGGTGCAAAACGCTGTGTTTTTGCATTTACCGCCACCCGAATTGCTTTTTCTGGGTTAGCAGTGTCATCAATATACACATGACAATTACCGTCTAAGTGCTTAATCACTGGCACTCTAGCTTCGCGGCTAATGCGTTCGATCAAGCCCTTACCGCCGCGTGGCACAATCACGTCCACATATTCAGGCATGGTAATCAGTTGCCCCACTGCGGCGCGGTCGGTGGTATCGACCACTTGCACCGCTGTCGCAGGCAAACCTGCCTTAGTCAAACCTTCTCGCACACAAGCCGCAATCGCACGGTTAGAACGGATGGCTTCAGAGCCACCGCGCAAAATGGTGGCGTTGCCGGATTTGAGGCATAACCCTGCTGCATCCGCCGTGACATTAGGGCGTGCTTCATAAATGATCCCGATCACCCCAAGTGGCACCCGCATTTTGCCAACCTGAATCCCCGAAGGACGATAAGCAAAATCCGTCATTTCGCCAATGGGATCAGGCAAGGCTGCAATTTGCCGCAGGCCTTCGGCCATTGAACTGATGATTTTGTCGTTCAATGTCAGCCGGTCCACCATGGCGGGCGCTAAGCCTTCGGCCAATGCGGCGGTAACATCGTCGGCATTGGCATCAAGTAAACTTTTTCGTTCGCGCTCAATCGCATCGGCAATGGCATGCAAGGCTTGGTTTTTACGATTGGTGTCAGCCCGCGCCAATTCACGACTAGCCGCCCGTGCCGCCTCACCAATTCCACGCATGTATTCTTGGATATCCATCTCTATTATTTCCCCCCAGATTCAGAAAAAGTATCGCCGCCGATGGTATCACCGTCATTCTGCTTGTGGCATCTTTCTGGTATCGGCGAGGAATGTTTCACGTGAAACATTCCGCGTTTCACACGTAAAAAATCACTGGCGAAGGCGATAAAAAACCGGCCTGAGCAGATGCCAAGGCCGGTGAATTTGGTGTGAGTTGGATGAGTTCTATTTCTTGCGTTGCGGAGGTAAGTCGGTGCAGGTGCCGTGAGCGACTTCTGCCGCCATGCCAATTGACTCGCCAAGGGTCGGGTGGGGGTGAATGGTTTTGCCAATATCCACCGCATCACATCCCATTTCAATCGCCAAGCACACCTCGCCAATCATATCCCCAGCGTGAGTACCGACGATGCCACCGCCGATAATCTGATGAGTTTCCGCATCAAAAATCAACTTGGTGAAGCCCTCATCTCGACCATTGGCAATCGCCCGACCAGAGGCCGCCCAAGGGAACACGCCTTTTTCGATTTTGATACCATCGCGCTTGGCTTGCTCCTCCGTGACGCCAACCCATGCTACTTCTGGATCGGTATAAGCCACTCCAGGAATCACCCGCGCATCGAAATAGGCTTTGCCACCGGCACAATTTTCTGCTGCCACATGCGCTTCATGCACTGCTTTATGCGCTAGCATCGGCTGGCCAACAATATCACCAATCGCATAGATATGCGGGACATTGGTCCGTTGTTGTTTATCCACTTCGATAAAGCCGCGCTCAGTGACCGCAACCCCTGCGTTTTCCGCGCCCAATAGCTTCCCATTCGGTGCCCGTCCAGCGGCTACTAATACTAAGTCATAGCGTTGTGGTTCGGCCGGTGCTTTGGCCCCTTCAAACTGGACATAAATTCCATCTGGTTTGGCTTCGACGGCGACGGTCTTGGTGTTGATCATGATGTTGTCGAAGCGATGGGCATTCATTTTTTCCCAGACTTTGACTAAATCACGGTCGGCCCCTTGCATCAGGCCATCCATCATTTCCACCACATCCAACCGCGCACCGAGGGTGGAATACACCGTCCCCATTTCTAAGCCGATAATACCACCGCCAATAATCAGCATTTTCTTCGGCACAGACTTCAATTCCAACGCGCCGGTGGAATCGACAATACGCGGGTCTTGTGGAATAAACGGCAGGTTCACCACTCGACTACCGGCGGCGATGATGGCGTTTTTAAATTTCACTACCTTCGTTTCGCCAGTTTTGTCTTGCCCTTTACCCTCGGTCAGCTCAACCTGTAAATGATATGGGTCGAGGAAAGTCCCGACACCGCGCACCAACTGCACTTTGCGCGCCTTTGCCATCCCAGCCAAACCGCCGGTCAGCTTAGCAATCACTTTTTCCTTGTAACCGCGTAGCTGATCAATATCAATTTCTGGTTCAGCAAACTTAATACCGTTGGCAGCAAGGTGTTTCACCTCGTCAATCACGGCTGCATTGTGCAACAGTGCTTTTGAGGGGATACATCCCACGTTCAAACACACGCCGCCCAAGGTGGCATAGCGTTCAACCAACACCACTTTGAGGCCTAAGTCGGCAGCACGGAAGGCAGCGGAATACCCACCGGGGCCACCACCCAACACCAACACATCACATTCAACATCGGCACTGCCTTGATGTTGAGCTGCCACTGGCACAGGGCTGGCGGCCACCGCAGGGGCGGGTGTTGGCGCAGGAGTAGGTTGAGCGGAGGCAGTGGCTTCAGCCTCTACCACCACAATCACATCCCCTTCGTTGACCTTGCTCCCCACGGCAATACGCATTTCTTTCACCACCCCAGCCGATTCAGCAGGGACTTCCATCGTGGCTTTATCGGTTTCTAAGGTAATCAAGCTATCGTCACGTTTGACGACATCGCCCACTTTGACGAAGACCTCGATCACATCCACATTGCTGTGGCCACCGATGTCTGGAACGGTTAATTCAATTAGCTGGCTCATCGGCAAATCCTCACAGCATCAAACGGCGAATATCGCCCAAAACTTGCGCCAGATAATTGGTGAAGCGCGCTGCTGCTGCACCATCAATCACGCGGTGATCGTAGGACAGCGACAAAGGCAACATCAGGCGTGGGGCAAATTCTTTACCATTCCATTTTGGTTTGATGTCCGACTTCGATACCCCGAGAATGGCCACTTCTGGCGCATTCACAATCGGGGTAAAGGCCGTGCCACCGACGCCACCCAAACTGGAAATCGAGAAACATCCGCCTTGCATGTCAGCAGGTAATAACTTACCGTCACGTGCTTTTTTCGCTAACACACCGCTCTCGTTAGCAATCTCAATTAACGATTTTTTGTCGGCATCACGAATCACTGGTACGACCAAACCGTTTGGCGTATCTGCCGCAAAACCGATGTGGTAATACTGTTTCAGAATCAGATTGTCACCGTCCAAGCTGGCATTGAAGGTCGGGTATTTTTTCAACGCCGCGACCACGGCTTTGACCAAGAACGCCAACGGGGTGAGCTTCACGCCATCAGCTTTCAATTCCTCGCCCAAGCTCTTACGGAAGGCTTCCATCTCGGTAATGTCTGCTTCGTCAAACTGTGTGACATGCGGAATCATCACCCAGTTACGCGCCAAGTTAGCACCGGAAATTTTCTTAATCCGTGACAGCGGTTCACTTTGGACAGGGCCGAATTTGGCGAAATCGACTTTTGGCCATGGCAAGAGGTCTAGCCCACCGCCGTTGGTTGCCGCTGGTGCCGCCACATTGGCCGCTTGTAACGCGCCAGACATCACACCTTTGACAAAGGCTTTGACATCGGGCTCCATAATCCGCCCTTTACGACCACTGCCTTTGACATTCGATAAGTCAACGCCCAATTCGCGTGCCAATTTACGCACTGAAGGGCCGGCATGAGCACGAGCAAAACCCCCTTCGTTGATTGCTGTCGGGGCAGGTACTGGGGCAGGCATCGGCACGGTTTCTGCCTTGCTTGCCGGTGTCGCGACAGCCGCAGCCACAGGTGCGGCAACCACTGGCGTGGCGGCTGTGACGGCCGCAGCGGATTCCACCACCACAATCACATCACCTTCATTGACCTTGTCACCCACTTTTACTTGCACCGCCACCACTTTACCTGCGGCAGTGGCAGGGACTTCCATCGTCGCTTTGTCGGTTTCCAAGGTAATCAGGGAATCATCCACCTTGATTTCATCACCGACATTGACCGCGACTTCGATCACATCGACATTGTGATGACCACCGATGTCGGGAATACGAATTTCACTGCGTTGGCTGCTGGCGGCGGTTGCCACGGGCGCAGCAACTGGTGTGGCGGCAACGGGCGTGGCTTCTGGTTTGGCAGCGGCAGCGGTGTCTGCTGCTGTTGCACCCACTTCAACCAAAGCAATCACATCCCCTTCTGACACTTTGCCGCCAACTGCCACACGGACTTCCCTCACCACCCCAGCCGATTCGGCAGGGACTTCCATCGTGGCTTTATCGGTTTCCAATGTGATCAGAGAATCGTCCACAGCAAGGGTTTGCCCAACTTGCACAAAGACTTCAATCACATCCACATGACTGTGCCCGCCGATGTCAGGCACTTTTAATTCGATGATCTGGCTCATGATTACACCTTCCAGCTCGGCAACTTATCGACGTTAATCCCGTATTTGGTGATGGCTTCTGCAACGCGGTTGGCGTCGACTTTGCCGTCGCGTGCCAATGCCGAGAGTGCAGCCACCACAACGTGGTAACGGTCTACTTCAAAGAACTCGCGCAAGTTGGCGCGGCTGTCCGAACGACCAAAACCATCGGTACCCAACACCACATAACGGCTTGGGACATATTCGCGAATTTGATCGGCATAGTTGCGGATATAGTCAGTTGCAGCAATCACAGGGCCAGTGCGACCTTGTAATTGTTGTTCCACATACGACACACGCGGTGTTTCAGTGGGGTGTAACAGGTTGTAGCGCGACACTTCCATGCCTTCACGACGCAACAGGTTGAAGGATGTCATGCTCCAAATATCGGCAGTGACACCAAAGTCGTTGCGTAGCAAATCAGCAGCGGCAATCACTTCACGCAAAATGGTGCCCGAGCCCATCAACTGCACTTTTACTTCGGCTTCACCGCCATCACGCAACAGATACATCCCTTTCAGGATGCCTTCTTCTGCGCCTTGTGGCATGGCTGGGTGGGTGTAGTTTTCGTTCATGAGGGTGATGTAATAGAACACGTCTTCTTGTTCGACATACATCCGGCGCAAGCCATCTTGCAAAATCACGGCCAGTTCATAGGCAAAAGTTGGGTCATAGCTCAGGCAGTTTGGAATCAAACCTGCTTGAATATGGCTATGGCCATCTTCGTGTTGTAAGCCTTCGCCGTTGAGCGTGGTACGGCCCGCCGTGCCGCCCAGCATAAAGCCGCGTGCGCGCATGTCGCCTGCTGCCCACGCCAAGTCACCGATACGTTGGAAGCCAAACATCGAGTAGTAGATGTAGAACGGAATCATCGGGATGCCGTTATTGGCGTAGCTGGTGGCCGCTGCAATCCACGACGACATGGCACCGGGCTCGTTAATCCCTTCTTGCAACATCTGACCGTCTTTGGATTCTTTGTAGAACATCAACTGGTCAGCATCTTGCGGCACATAGTTTTGGCCTTCGGTGGACCAAATGCCATACTGACGGAACATGCCTTCCATCCCAAAAGTGCGCGATTCATCCGGCACGATAGGGACAATTTGTTTGCCGATATTTTTGTCTTTTAACAGAATGCCCAACTGACGGACAAAGGCCATCGTGGTGGAGAATTCACGTTCGCCAGAATCGGCCAATTGGCTGTCAAACAGATGTAACCCCGGAATTTGCAACGGTGCTTTAACCGGCTTACGGGCTGGCAAATAACCACCTAAACTGCTGCGACGTTGCCGCAGATATTGCATTTCTGGGCTGTCATCTGCTGGTTTGTAATAGGGGGCGCTCGACAATTGATCGTCAGGAATTGGGATGCCCAAACGGTCACGGAATTGGCGCAGGCTGTCCAAATCCATTTTTTTCGCTTGGTGAGCCACGTTTTGGGCTTCACCTGACGAACCCATGCCATAACCCTTGATGGTTTTTGCCAAAATCACTGTTGGGCGGCCATGAGCGTTGTGGGTGGCCTCGTGGTAGGCGGCATAGACTTTATGTGGGTCGTGACCACCACGGTTGAGTTCCCAAATTTCTTGGTCGGACATATTCGCGACCATTTCACGCAATTCGGGGTATTTACCGGGGTATTTACCAAAGAAATGTTCACGCACATACGCGCCATCTTTGGATTTGAAAGTTTGATAATCCCCATCAACGCACTCATCCATGCGTTTTTTCAGCAACCCTTTGGTATCCATCGCCAACAGCGGATCCCAACGGCTACCCCAAATCACTTTGAGCACATTCCAACCTGCACCACGGAAATCACCTTCGAGTTCTTGAATGATTTTACCGTTGCCGCGTACTGGGCCATCGAGACGTTGCAAGTTGCAGTTGATGACAAAAATCAGATTGTCTAAGCCTTCGCGGGCGGCAAGGGCAATGGCACCGAGTGATTCGGGTTCGTCCATCTCACCATCACCGCAGAAGCACCAGACTTTACGGCCGGGGGTTTTTGCCAAGCCACGGCTTTCGAGGTATTTCAAGAAGCGGGCTTGATAAATCGCCATCAATGGCCCTAAGCCCATCGACACGGTAGGGAATTGCCAGAAATCAGGCATTAACCAAGGGTGAGGATAAGAGGATAAGCCTTTACCACCGACTTCTTGACGGAAATTGTCGAGCTGGTCTTCCTGTAACCGGCCTTCGAGGTAGGCGCGAGCATAGATACCCGGGGCGATATGGCCTTGGAAATACACCAAATCGCCTTCTTGTTCATCATTGTGAGCACGCCAGAAATGATTAAAGCCGACATCGTACAACGTGGCAGAGGATTGGAAGCTGGCAATATGGCCGCCCAATTCTAAGTTCTTTTTCCCTGCCCGCAGCACCATCGCGGCAGCGTTCCAGCGGTTGATTGAGCGGATACGGTGTTCGAGTTCGTGGTCGCCGGGAGACTTGACTTCTTTGCCGACCGGAATGGTGTTTTGGTAGGCCGTTGTGGCATCAAAAGGTAGATGGGCACCACGGCGGCGGGTCCGTTCCACCATTTTTTCTAACAGGAAATGAGCGCGTTCAGCGCCTTCTACGTCTAATACCGACTCAAGTGCTTCGGTCCATTCCAACGTTTCCTGCGGATCGATATCGTGATCGCGGGGCAATTCGGCAGTCATGTCTCCACCTCTTATTTTCGCTTTCGCACTTTATGAGTGCGTGTTTGCGTATTTTGGTCCACAAAAACGGGATGGATAGACTGCAATGCGCGATTTTGAAAACAAACAACCGTTTGATTATGCTGCAACCGCACATAAACGCACATCAACCCCGTACTCAGCGTGTTTTTCTCACATTTTGTTGGAAAACGCAATTAAAAATGTGCGAAATCGCACATTCAACTTGAGGTACGTCAAAAAAGCCCTTATTCCATCAAGGATTTGAGCTTGTTTGCTATGGAATGTGATTTGGATGTCACTTCTGAGCACCATATAAATCTTTGGTTTTTAGGGTGGAAAACAGGCCGACTGGATTTAGTTCAACCTTCAGCGTAATGGGACTGCCCCATTTCTCTAGCGGAGTGAGAATGGCAATAGTAAGTTAGCTTTAAGTTTGAATTTCTATTCTGTTACCCACTCAAATAAAAACCTGCTAAGACATCAGTCAACTAAGGGATTTTTTCTGGTTTGAGTCTCTCTTTTCCCGCCTTGAGTCAATCCCTTACACTAAGCAGAAACACAGCGTGGAATACTGTACGGCTGGCAACCGCAACTGCTCTACCCGTGGCGAGTTTGTCCGGCAACGGCGGCACTGTGTCCGGAAGGGTTCCGGAAGCAGTCGGGAAGGTCATGCCTGTTAGCGGAGCGAGTAAGATGAATTTGGAACAGGAAAAGCATCGTGCGCTTGGTGGCGTACTTTTTTGAGAGCAGAAGAGATGGTTAAGTTATGGTGGTATCTCCCTGCGTGCAGCATGATCGCTGCCACAGCGATGGCAGCACCTCGGATGTGTACAGATAAACCGCCATCGCTGTGGTTGCCAGAAGAACAACTGGTGTCGCGGTTAAAAAAGCAAGGCTATAAACTGCGTGAATTTGAGTACGAACGCTACTGTATTGAAATAAAAGGCTGGGATAAACAAGGACAGAGGGTATGGTTGGCAGTGGACCCGACAGATGGTCGAGTGGTTGCACAAAAAACCGATATCCCTCATGAGTGAAAGGGCAACAGAATGCGCGTATTACTGGTAGAGGACGATGCCTTACTCGGCGATGGTTTGGAAGTTGGCTTACGACAAATTGGCTTTAATGTAGATTGGATGAAGGACGGCGTCAGTGCTCGTGCTGCGCTGTCGGCGGCACCCTACGATGCTGTCGTACTCGATCTTGGTTTACCGCGTTTATCTGGTTTGGATGTCTTAACCGACTGGCGACAAACGGGTTATAGCGTTCCCGTGTTGATTCTAACGGCCCGCGATGGCATTGAAGACCGTATCCGAGGCTTAAATGCAGGGGCCGATGACTATCTGGTCAAACCCTTCGCTTTGGGAGAATTGGTAGCGCGCTTGCGTGCTTTAATTCGCCGTTCACATGGTCGTGCCAATCCGGTGTTAGAGCATGGAGATGTGGTGCTCGATCCTCAGGCTCATACCGTTACCCGCAATGGGGACGAAATTGACCTCACCGCCCGTGAATTTCAGTTATTAGAACTCTTTATGGAAAACCGTGGTCGGGTGTTGCCGCGTGCGCTGTTAGAAGAAAAGTTGTATGGCTGGACGCAAGAACTCGACAGCAACGCACTAGAAGTCCACATCCATCATCTAAGAAAAAAACTCGGCAGTGGTTTTATCCGTACCTTGCGTGGTGTGGGTTATCAATTAGGTGAGGTTGATGCGACATCCCACTGATGTTGTTGGGGCCTCATTACAACGCCGCCTGTTGGTGGCCTTGTTGATTGCGCTCCCCTTGGTTTGGATTGCGTCTGCAGCTTTTAATCTGTATGCCGCCCATGATCGAGTGAATGAGCTGTTTGATACTGAACAGGCTTTTTTTGCGCAGATGCTGGCCTCGGTCAATTTAGAAGCACAAAACAGTGGTTTAAGTATCCGCCCAACTTCACCCCGTCGTTTGCGCGAGCTGTTTGAAGACAGCGAGAACGATATTGATGACGATATTATTTTCCAACTGCGTGATGCCTCGGGTCGTTTGGTTTTATCTGATGTGAACTACACCGACTTGCCATTTCGTTTTGATGCCATCGGTTTTATGGATGAACGGGTCGATGGCAAAATGTGGCGCTTGTTTTACTTTCATGACGAGGACAACGGTGCCTATGTGATGGTCGGGCAACGCATGAGTTCACGCACAAAACTGGTCTGGCGCTTGGCGTTGGGACAAATGTTGCCGTGGATTGTCGCTTTGCCAGTGCTGTTCTTGGCGCTGTGGTGGGGGGTGCGGCAGGGGTTGAAACCACTGAGTCAACTCAAACAAGACCTCGCCCACCGTAGTCCTGACAATCTCACACCGATTACCCAAAAAGTCCCCGAGGAAGTGCAACCCTTAGTAGATGAACTCAATCATCTTTTTGCTCGACTACATCAAGTCTTGAGCAAAGAACGCCGTTTTACTGCTGATGCAGCACATGAATTGCGTACCCCTCTGGCGGCTTTGCGGGTACAAACTGAGGTGGCAAAACTGAGCGAGGATGAGGTCAGTCGCCAGCGAGCATTAAATAAAATTTTGAGTGGAATTGATCGTGCCACGCGGTTGGTTGAACAGTTACTGACCTTGGCACGTTTAGATCATTTGGACCAAGTCCCTGATCGGCAGCGGGTGGATGTGATGACACTGGCGGCCAGTGTGATGTTAGAACTGGGTGAAGGGGCAGCGCGGCGCGGGGTGGTGGTGGAGCCGATTGGTGAAGTTCCAGCGTTGTGGATTGAAGGTTCGCCGGCTTTCTTATCGATTTTGCTGCGCAATTTGATCGATAATGCCATTCGCTATACACCAAGCGGTGGGCGGGTATGGATTGAGTCGAATGAATCGACCCTAACCGTGTGTGATAACGGCCCTGGGGTGGAAGCGGCATGGCTGGAACGTGTCCGCGAGCGTTTCTCACGCCCCGAAGGCCAACAAGCCGAAGGCAGTGGTTTGGGGTTGTCGATTGTTGAACGCGTGGCCTTGCTGCACGGTTTAGCATTGCACTTAGCCAATCATCCCCAAGGCGGTTTCCGCGCCACCTTACGCCGGCCGTCGAATTAAGTTGAGGGTGGAGTGTCCTCTGGTTCGGTTGTTTTTCCGTGACCGATGAACATCACCCAAAAATGAAACACCGCGCCAGCAAGGGGAATCACGGCCAACAAAATCACAAAAAACCATTCCAATGGCGAAAAAAGTTCGAGCATGTTTTGTAAAAACGCAGAATAGATAACAGCTTGATTATGCCGCAAATTGCCGTGGTTTTTCATTGCATTTCAACAAGGTTTGACGCTAATTCAGTCGCCCTTTATAGTGCGCTCCCATGAACGCTGAACTCGAAACCCTACACCAAAAAGTGCAGCAACTTGCCGCTCTCTGTCGGCAGTTGCGCTCGGAAAATGCCGAATTGCGTCAGCAATTAGTACAGTCGTCCCAACATAACCGACTCTTACAAGCACGGTTGGAAGAGACATGTGCGAAAATTGCGGACTTAATCAGCCAATTACCCGAAGAGGATGATGTGTAATGGGCATACAACAGGTCGAGATCAATTTATTGGGTCAACGTTTGTATGTCAGTTGTCCCGATGGCGAAAAACCTGCGTTGATGGAAGCCGTTCGCTTCTTAGAAACGCGAATGCGCTCAATTCGTGAGGCGGGGCGTGTCGTTGATGTGGGAAAAATTGCGCTATTGGCGGCATTAAATATCACTCACGACTATTTACACACTCAGGTTGCAGGTAGCGATGTAGACTTACTGCAATTTCAGGGTAAAATAGAGGCCATGAGTCGATTGATTGATGAAGTGCTTGATCCCGATGCCGACGAGGCGCACGATTAAGTCTCTCTCAACCATCGAACACCTTTTTTAGTCCCCTGCGCTGTTTGCAAAGGCACAAATTCCTTTGAACCAATAATCGCAGACTGGTTTCTGGCTTGATTTGTACCGGCGTGTCGCGCTGCCTAGTTCAGTGCGCCCAAAGTACAACGTCGGGAACCACATTGAACCTTAGGTTCAAGCGAATCAGCCGGCGCGGCAATCGCGGGGGACTTCTCTCTTCTTATCCATGTCAAATACCCCCCCTGTATCTGCTGTCAGCGATCTTGTTCGCCACAAAAGTGAATTGCGTCGGCAATTACGACAGGCTAGACAGGCGCTTTCTCCCCAATACCGCCGTCAGGCGGCACAACGTGTGGCAAAATTGGCACGTCCTTATCTCAAATCGGGGCGACGAATTGCGCTTTATCAAGCGTATGGCAGTGAAATCTCGTTACAACCCTTATTGATGTTAGCTCGTCAACAACGCTGTCGCGTGTTTCTCCCAGTCGTTCCAAAACGGGGGCGTCGCCTGTCGTTCACCGAATGGCAGCCACAGCAGTCACGTTATCGCAACCGATTTGGTATTGTTGAACTGCGGGGGGTGGCGCTCGCGGCAAAAAAAATGCACACCATCTTTATGCCTTTGCTTGGCTTTGATCTGCAAGGTTATCGTTTGGGACAAGGTGGGGGTTTCTATGATGCTACGCTGGCCTTTCGCCGCCATCATCAGCACTTACAACAACCGCGTTTGGTGGGGGTGGCGTTTGCCTGCCAACAGGTGGCGGCAGTCCCAACAGAAGCGTGGGATTTACCTTTAGATGCGGTGCTTACCGAACGGGGGCGGCGTGTGTTTTCTAGTTTACGATCACGGTTGAGAGACAATGCCTGAACTATCAATTTTATTGGGGCTGATGGCAATAGGCGCCGTTGCTGGTTTTCTTGCCGGTTTGCTTGGGGTTGGCGGTGGTTTAATTATTGTGCCGGCGCTGGTGTGGATGTTAGAAGCCAGCGGTTTGCACGATCATGTGCAACATATTGCCCTTGGGACATCATTAGCCGTCATGGTGTTTACCAGCTTTGCCAGCGTGCGCGCCCATCATCGTCATGGCGCGGTCGATTGGTCGATCGTACGGCGGATGGCTCCCGCGATGGTGTTGGGGACCTTGTTGGGTTCGCAAATTGCGGGTTTTATCCCAAGCCGCGATTTGAAATGGTTCTTTGTGTTTTATGCCTATCTGATCGCTGTGCAGATGTTATTAAACCTCAAACCGAAGCCAGAACGTGATTTACCCGGTGCCGTAGGATTATGGTCGATTGGTGGCGTGATTGGGGTGATTTCCAGCTTTGTTGGGATTGGCGGTGGCTCGATGAGCGTACCGTTTATGAGCTGGTGCAATGTCGCCATGCAAAGAGCGATTGCAACCAGCGCCGCCTTGGGGTGGCCGATTGCGTTGTCAGGCGCCATTGGGTATGTGATCGCCGGATGGTCACAGGCTAATTTGCCTGAGTATTCTGTCGGTTTTGTCTATCTGCCAGCATTGTTGACGCTGTGTATTGTGACCACCGTGGTAGCACCGATTGGTGCCAAAATCGCTCATGCCCTGCCGGTGTCCCAGTTAAAGAAAGCCTTTGCTGGGATTTTGATTGTGATGGCAAGCGAAATGTTATGGGGTTTGCTCCGCTAGGGTGTCGTGTTGTGTTTCGTCTAACAGCCGAATATGGGCAATCCGCAACGCCTCACTGGTTTCTTTGCAATGGGTGTAGAGTGCTAACAGTGCCGCACTGACCGCGCTGAGCGCCTCGGTATCTGCCCCATTGCCACCGCGTGTTTCTGCCTTTGCCGTACAGATAATGGCGGCATTGTCACGATCAAAGCGAAAACCTACCGTGACTCGCATAAAACTACGATAGGAAGGCTCGGAAAAAAGATGGGCGGTTTGTCGTGCGCCTTCGATGGCTGCTTGTCTAGCATGGCTGAGCCACTCGCCAAATCCTTCTTCTCCCGCATCGATCTTAGCCAATAGCGAGGCGCTAATTTCAATCCGACCTTCAGCAATGGCAGTTTGCTGCATGAGTTGTGCGTATTCTGTATTGATGCTGCCCATGTGTATCAGGTTCCGTATTTGCACTGAGGATCGACAAGTATCACGTTTTCTTTTATCAGAATCACGTTACGCCAATAACATGATTTTGTCAGAAAAACGTGATAGCACAGTTTAGCAAACTGTGATGATGCATGGTGGGCAAATTACACCAGAAACGCAATACCAATTTTTGAAAATAAAGCCGGTCTTTGTGAATATCCTGCAGTAACTACGGAATAATTCACAAAAACCGGCATAATTGATTTTTTGTTTAAATTTTAACTATGCGGCGCGATTCTCCGTTGTTTGTTGGCGCCACTGAGCAAACAGCGTTTGCTCTTGTTGTCTGACCTTGTGGAGGGCGGCTTCTTTGACATGACCAAAACCACGAATTTGCTCCGGCAGGCTGGCGATATCGATAGCGAGGGCAAGATTATCGCTGTTCAGTTCAGACACAACCTTTGCCATGGTTGCTTCAAAATCGCGGATCAACCCCCGCTCAACACGCCGTTCTGTTTGCCAACCAAAGACATCTAACGCAGAACCACGCAGGCCACGCAGTTTGGCTAACAGTTTGAGGGCAGAAAACGCCCACGAACCAAAGCGGAATTTACGTGGTTTATCACTGCCACCGCCTAGCCATTTTTGCAAATAGCCGGTACCAAAGTAGAACGACAGGTGGAAATCGCCTTCAAACTGTTGCTGCAATTCGGCGACAAACTCACCATCGGTGTACAAGCGCGCCACTTCATATTCGTCTTTATACGACAGCAATTTGAAATAACTGCGAGCCGCAGCGCGGGTAAGGTGACGCGACCCGGGTTTGACTCGTTCTTCTGCTGCTTGAACGTGTTCAACCCAATGGTGGTAACGATTGGCAAGCGCCTGATTTTGATAGGCCGTTAAAAAAGCCTCATGTGCTTCACGCATTTTTGCCAGCGATTGAGGGAAGGGCAAGGTTTTTACCACAGCAGGAGGAAAGGCGAGACTTTCCACTTTAGCCAAATCGTGCGCGGCATAGCGGCCCCAAGTGAAGCTCTGTCGGTTGAACTCCACCGCCGCACCATTCAATTCAATGGCACGTAACATGGCCTGTTCACTGATTGGAATCAATCCTTTTTGCCATGCCACACCCAACATAAACATATTGGTGGCCAGCGAATCGCCCATCAATGCAATGGCCAAGCGGGTGGCATCAAGGTCGGCATAGTATTCTTGTCCAAGGGTGTCCACCAACGTTTGCCGCATGGCTTGACTGGGGAAATGGGCATCGGGGTTTTTGGTGAACTCACTGGTTGGGGCTTCAAAGCGATTGACCAAACCACGGGTAAACCCACGCCGCATTTTAGCCAATGATTCCGCACTCGCGGTCACCACTAAGTCGCAACCTAACACCACATTGGCATCACCTGCTGCAATCCGTACCGCGTGCAGCTTATCTTGTTGATCAGCAAGGCGAATGTGTGACCACACCGACCCCCCTTTTTGTGCCAAGCCTGCCATATCCAACACCGAAATGCCCAGCCCGTCTAAGTGTGCGGCAACCCCGAGAATTTGGCCGATGGTCACAACACCGGTGCCCCCCACCCCAGTGACCATAATGCCGTAGGGCTGCTGAGTGCTGGGAAGAAGTGGTAACGGCAGAGGCGGCATATCATTTAAGCTAGGCCGACTCTTTTGGCCATTCTTTTTCAGTTGGCCGCCTTCGACAGTGACAAAGCTTGGGCAGTAGCCATCCACACAAGAGAAATCTTTATTACAAGAAGACTGGTCAATGGTGCGCTTCCGTCCTAGTGGTGTTTCCAGCGGCAACACAGATAAGCACTGCGAAGTTTTGCCACAATCACCACAGCCTTCACAGACACGATGATTGATAAAAGCGCGTTTAGCGGGATCGGGATAGTTGCCGCGTTTCCGCCGCCGCCGTTTTTCTGCCGCACACGTTTGGTCATGGATCAAAATGGTGGTGCCGGCAATCACACGCAGCTGTTGTTGTAGCTGCTCAAGCTCACGCCGATGAAAGACTTCCACCCCAGCCGCCAAGCCTTGCACCCCTTGGTATTTTTCTGGCTCGTCGGTGGTAATCACAATCCGTTTAACCCCTTCGGCTGCCAGCTGACGGGTAAGCATCGGCACATCAAGATACCCATCCACATGCTGACCACCCGTCATGGCTACGGCATCGTTATACAAAATTTTGTAAGTGATATTGACCTTGGCCGCAATCGCAGCCCGAATCGCCATCAGGCCAGAATGGAAATAGGTGCCATCCCCTAAGTTGGCAAACACATGCTGCTCTGAGGTGAACGGCGCTTGGCCAATCCAAGTGCATCCTTCTCCACCCATTTGGGTAAAGGTTTGAGTATGCGGCTCAATCCAAGTCGCCATGTAATGACAGCCAATCCCTGCCACGGCACGGCTGCCATCGGGAACTTTGGTCGAGGTGTTGTGTGGACACCCCGAACAATAATGCGGTACACGGGCAATCGCCTCGCGTTTTTGTTGCAGTTGGGCTTCTTTTTCTTGATAAAACTTCAGCCGTTCATGAATGATCGGGCTATCAAAAATGGTTTCTAAACGCTTGGCGATAGCACGAGCAATCATCGCAGGAGTCAGCTCGCCCGCCGCTGGCAACAACCAATCACCATGCGGCAACGCCCATTCACCCTTTTCGGCAAACTTTCCGACCACCCGTGGCCGCACGTCTTCACGCCAGTTATAGAGCTGCTCTTTTAGCTGGTATTCGATGATTTGGCGTTTTTCTTCGACCACCAAAATTTCTTCCAGCCCTTCAGCAAAATGACGCACCCCTTCCGACTCTAATGGCCACACCATCCCGACCTTGAAAATCCGTAGCCCAATATCAGCCGCTAGGCGCTCATCAATTCCCAAATCATCGAGGGCCTGCATAACATCAAGATAGCTTTTGCCACTGGTGATAATGCCAAGCCGAGGGTTGGGCGAGTCGAGCACAACCCGATTCAGTTGATTGGTTCGCGCATAGGCCATCGCTGCATACAGGCGGTGATGTAACAGTCGTTCTTCTTGTGCTAATGGTGGATCCGGCCAGCGGATATTGAGCCCCCCTTCTGGAATCGGAAAATCCTCGGGAATTCGCGTAGTGATGCGTTCTGGCGACACATCAACCACCGCCGAGCTTTCTACCGTATCCGAAATCGCTTTCATGGCAACCCAACAGCCACAATAGCGACTCATCGCCCAACCATGCAGACCAAAATCTAAAAACTCTTGCACCCCTGCTGGATTCAACACCGGAATCATTGAGGCAGCGAGAATATGATCGGATTGATGAGGAAAGGTGGAGGATTTTGCCGCATGGTCATCACCTGCAATCACTAACACACCACCATAACGGCTACTACCAGCGGCATTGCCATGTTTGAGCACGTCGCCGGAACGATCGACACCGGGGCCTTTGCCATACCACAAGGCAAACACACCATCGTATTGTGCCCCTTGAAAAAGATTAACCTGTTGTGTGCCCCATACGGCAGTGGCGGCTAAGTCTTCATTCAGCCCAGCTTTGAAATGAATATGATGGGGTTTGAGGTGGGGTTCGGCTTTTTCCATCGCTTGGTCAACATTGCCAAGTGGAGAGCCACGATAACCGCTGATAAAACCAGCGGTATTTAAGCCAGCGGCTTGATCGCGTTGCCGTTGCATCATCGGCAAACGCACAAGGGCTTGAATGCCCGTCATATACACCTGACCAGTTTGCGCGGTGTACTTATCATCCAGAGAGAGTGTTTCTCGGATCATGGTGTTTCTCCTCGTGAACCAACCTCATCAAGTGGATAACGAGATGGGTGGCTTTATTGCGATTGATTCACCTCGCTCTTGTGGAGCGGGTTTTACCTGTGGGGTAGCGATATTTTTATCCCCCTGTGGCCAATCTAGAGAGCAAACCACGAAAGGTCAATTTGCGCCGCAACAAAGCATGCTGCGCAATTCCGCAAAAGCGGATGCAAATCGCTATAATCGCTGGATTTTCTTTCTTTCCATTAGGTTCACTACATCATGCAAGAACAGTACGCCCCGCGCGATATTGAAGCGGCTGCACAAGCGCATTGGGAAAAAACTGCCGCGTTTAAAGCAGTGGAAGACCTGAGCAAGCCAAAATTCTATTGTTTGTCGATGTTCCCCTACCCCTCCGGCAAACTGCACATGGGCCACGTCCGTAACTACACCATCGGTGACGTGCTATCCCGCTTCAAAAAAATGCAGGGGTTTAATGTTTTGCAACCCATGGGCTGGGATGCGTTTGGGATGCCGGCTGAAAATGCGGCCATCAACAACCAAGTTGCGCCCGCTGCATGGACCTATGCCAATATCGATTACATGAAAACCCAGCTGAAAAGCCTCGGTTTTGCCATCGATTGGGAACGGGAAGTGACCACTTGCAAACCCGATTACTACCGTTGGGAACAGTGGCTGTTCACCAAGTTGTATGAAAAAGGGGTGATTTATAAAAAGCTCGGGGTGGTGAATTGGGACCCAATCGATCAAACCGTGTTGGCGAATGAGCAGGTGATTGATGGGCGTGGCTGGCGCTCGGGTGCGTTGATTGAAAAACGCGAAATTCCAATGTATTACTTCGCCATCACCAAGTACGCTGATGAATTGTTAGACGATTTAGAAAAACTCGATTGGCCGCCACAAGTGGCCACGATGCAGCGCAATTGGATTGGCAAAAGCTATGGTGCCAACATCCGCTTTGCCTATGATGAAGTGTCCATTGGTCATGCAGGCGAGTTGTCTGTTTACACCACCCGTCCCGATACCTTGATGGGTGCCACTTATGTGGCGGTAGCAGCAGAACACCCACTGGCGCAACAAGCCGCCGCCACCCAACCTGAGTTGGCCGCCTTTATTGCCGAATGTAAAGCCGGTTCGGTCGCCGAGGCAGATTTAGCCACCATGGAAAAGAAAGGCATAGCCACAGGTCTTTATGTGGTGCATCCACTGACCGGCGAAAAACTGCCAATTTGGGTGGCAAATTATGTTTTGATGAGCTACGGCTCTGGGGCGGTGATGGCCGTTCCCGCGCATGATGAGCGCGATTTTGCTTTTGCCAATAAGTATCAACTGCCGATTAAACAAGTCATTACCTTGACCAGCGGCAATGCCGATTTTGACCCCACCACATGGCAAGATTGGTATGCCTGTAAAGACGCTGGTGCTACACAAACGCTGCATTCGGGTAAGTACGATGGGCTGGATTTTGACGGGGCATTTACTGCCATTGTGCAAGATTTAGCCGCTAAAGGCGCTGGTGAGAAAACCACCCAATATCGCCTGCGTGATTGGGGTATCTCTCGCCAACGCTATTGGGGTTGTCCAATTCCAATTATTCATTGCCCAAGCTGTGGCGATGTTTCAGTGCCAGAAGATCAGTTACCGGTAGTGTTGCCAGAAAATGTGGTGCCGGATGGCTCCGGCAATCCATTGGCGAAAATGCCAGAGTTTTACGAAACGACTTGTCCTAAATGTGGCGGTGCGGCAAAGCGTGAAACCGACACCATGGATACCTTTGTCGAATCGAGCTGGTATTTTGCTCGCTATGCTAGTCCCGATTGCCAAACGGGGATGGTCGATGAACGCGCTAAATATTGGTTAAACGTTGATCAATATATTGGCGGCATTGAACACGCCATTTTGCATTTGTTGTACGCCCGTTTCTTCAACAAATTGATGCGTGATCAAGGCCTGTTGCATACCGATGAACCATTCCAAAAATTGCTGACTCAAGGGATGGTGGTATGTGAGACATTCTATCGTGAGCAAGCCAACGGCAAAAAAGATTGGTTTAACCCTGCCGACGTTGAAATCACCCGTGATGCCAAAGGCAAAATTACGGGTGCCATTTTGAAACAAGATGGTCAGCCGGTGGTGATTGGCGGCATTGAAAAAATGTCGAAGTCGAAAAATAACGGTGTTGATCCCCAAGCATTGATTGAACAATATGGGGCAGATACGGCGCGCTTGTTTATGATGTTCGCCGCGCCACCATCACAATCGTTGGAATGGTCGGATGCTGGGGTGGAAGGGGCACATCGTTTCTTACGCCGCGTGTGGAAAATCGTCCACGAGCATGTGCAACAAGGTGTGGTCGCCGCTTGCCGTGAGCAACAAGGGTTGTCTGCGGATCAAAAAGCGCTGCGTTATCAGTTGCACAGCACCATTCAAAAAGTGACCGATGACTATGGTGTACGGCAACAGTTCAACACTGCCATTGCCGCAGTGATGGAGTTGCTCAACAGCTATCAAAAGACCGATTTAAGTGATGCAGTGGGTCGCGCCTTGGCACAAGAAGTGTTAGAGGCTGTGGCATTATTGTTGTCACCGATTGTGCCGCATATCTGCGAGGGCTTGTGGCAAGCCTTGCGTGGCGACAACAGCCTGTTGCAACAAGCATGGCCGGCAGTCGATGCCTCGGCGTTGGTGAAATCAGAAATTGAACTGATGGTGCAGGTCAACGGTAAGTTACGTGGCGCCGTCACTGTCGCCGCCGACGCCAACAATGAATTAATTCAACAAGCCGCCCTTGCCAACGAAAACGTACAACGTTTTATGGAAGGTAAACCGGCGAAGAAAATCATTGTTGTGCCGGGGCGTTTGGTCAATATCGTGGTGTAACTTTTTTAAGTAGCGTAATAACACATAGGAGTGATGTGCCGATGGCTTTCCCTTTTCGCACCTTTTGTGCTGCGGTGCTGGCGCTAGGGCTGTCGGCCTGTGGCTTCCACTTGCGTGGCCAAGGCCAAGTTGGCCCTGCCTTACCGTTTTCGACGGTGTATGTTGAAAACCCAAGTGGTAGCGCCATCGCTCCCCTACTCAGCCGCTCACTGTCTTTGCAAAAAGGCGTGAGCGTGATGAGTGATGTACGGGCAGCAGATACCGTCTTAAGCGTGTTGTCAGAACAACAAGCAAAAGACTTACTGACCTTAAACCGCGCCGGTCGTGTCAACGAATATCAGCTGACATATCGCGTCAGCGTGCAGCTCAAGAAAAATAACCAAGCGTTTGGCGAGCCCGTCACGGTATGGGTGCGGCGCGATTTTCCGTATAGCGATAGTTCAGTGTTGGGTAAGGAACAAGAAGAACAATTGGTCTGGCGCATGATGCGAGAAGAAGCGACCACGCTGTTAATGTATCGGTTGCCGGCGGTGAAAGCGGTGAGTCGTCCTTAATGCCACAGTTGAAGATTGACGAGCTCAATACTGCCTTATCCAAGCAAGGCCTTGCCCCGTTGTACGTAATCCACGGTGAGGAAACCTTGCTCGCGCTCGAAGCTGCCGATGTGCTACGCACTGTCGCGCGGCAACAGGGTTTTGAAGAACGCGAAGTTTTGACAGTTGAGGGCCATTTTGATTGGTCGTATCTGTTTGAAGCCGCGATGAGTGTGTCGTTGTTTGCCAGCCGTAAATTGCTTGAATTGCGTATTCCCTCTGGCAAGCCCGGCACCGAAGGCGCTGAGGCACTACAACGCTTGGCCCAACAGCTTCCTGTTGATACGTTGGTCCTGATTTTGTTGCCTCGCCTAGAGCGTGCTCAACAACAAAGCAAGTGGTTTAGCGCACTAGAAAAACAGGGTGTGGTGTTGGCAGCACAGCCCATCGACCGCCGCGAATTGCCACAATGGATTCGTCGTCGGCTGGCAGCACAACAACACAGCATGACCCCTGAAGCGTTGGCGTTTTTTGTCGATCGTGTCGAGGGAAATTTACTCGCAGCACGACAAGAAATCGACAAATTAGCGTTGCTCTATCCTGCCGGCGAACTGGATTTGCCCGAGGTGCAAGCGGCGGTAGCCAATGTAGCGCGGTTTGATGTGTTTGCCTTGTCAGAAGCTTGGCTGGCAGGCGATACCGCCCGAACCTTGCGTATGTTGCATGGTTTAGCGGCAGAGGGCGAAAGCCCAGTGTTGGTGTTGTGGTCGTTGGCAGAAGAGCTGCGCACCCTAATTCGGGTGAGCGATGGTCGGCAACAAGGCCGATCCATGAATGAGTTGTTGCGTGAATTCCGAGTGTGGGGGGCACGTCAACGTTGGATTGAACCTGCTTTGCGCCGGCTATCACGTCCACAGTTGCTCAATGCTTTGAGTGAATGTGCACGGATTGATCGTTGTATCAAAGGGGCGGAAGCAGGGGAACCGTGGGGTTTATTGCAAAATATGCTGCGTATGCTATGCAAATCATAGCGCGCACAAAAAGTTGGAATCACTATGCCTGTTTCTGCCCTAAATATTATGTTGGTTGAGGATGAGCTAGCGGATATGCACTTAATCCGCTTTGCTTTAAATAATGGGGAATTACCCGTCTCACTCCATCACGCTTGTGATGGCTTAGATGCGGTGCAATACCTCGAACAACATCCTGTCGCCCTGCCCGATCTGATTTTGTTAGATTTGAATATGCCGAGGATGGATGGCAAAGAGTTTTTAAAAACCGTGAAACATCATCCGAGGTGGAGTCAAATTCCAGTGGTGGTGTTGACCACCTCGGATGCCGAGCGAGATGTCTTGGATGTCTATCGCCTTGGTGCTGCCGGCTATGTCACCAAACCCAGTGATATGACGGTGTTTGTCGATGCGATGCATCACTTGAAACACTATTGGATGCAAACCGTGCGCCTTCCTGGCCGGGTGTTGTCTGCTTAATCCGCCAACAGAAAGGCAATCGGTCATGGCAATTACTGCACAAGTCAGCAATGGGACGTTGTTATTAGATCACGGGGGACAAGTATCGCGCTTTGCTGTGGATTCAGATGTCGCTAAAACCATTGGATTGTGGATGGCGTGGTTTAATCAAGCCCCAACCAGCAGCGAAGTCAATACCATTGTCAACTATGTGCAAACCCAATCTCATAGTGCCAGCCAAGCCGCAGCGGCCGTCTTAACCCACCTCATTCCCGCTGCCACCAGCCACACCACCTTATTTCACACCCTGTATAGCAACCTCACCGGCCATGTTGCCAATAGCCAAGAAGCCAATCCCTATCTGACACAGTTAAACAACGGCAGCTTAACCCCCGCTGGTCTGTTGGAATTGGCAGGACAAGTTAAACTTAGCCAATTAGCAGCAACCCAAAGCGTGCCCGATGGTAGCCAGTTGGTGAGTGCTGATGAGTTAAGCGCGGTACAAAATTATCTGACCACCGGCAACTATCAGCCATTCGCTGCCCAGCTTGGCCAAATTCTTGGCAGTAGCGAGGCCGCTATTAACACGACTCAGTTGGCACCGTTGTTTATTGCCTATAGCAATGAAGTAAAAACCTTGGCGCAGTCGCTACTTAACCAAGCACAAACTGGTGTAATGGTCTAATGTCAGCGGACAGTAAGATAGGGGGATGAAGAAGGTTTTGGAGGAATGGTGATGAAACAAGGGCGCAGGGTATTTGACAC
>NZ_ATVC01000014.1 GCF_000420525.1 Aquaspirillum serpens DSM 68 | reverse complement strand
ATCTAAGCGGGAAACTCGCCTCAAGATGAGACTTCCCCGAGGCTACAAGCCTCCTAAAGAGTCGTTGAAGACCACAACGTTGATAGGTCGGGTGTGGAAGCGCAGTAATGCGTTAAGCTAACCGATACTAATTGCTCGTGTGGCTTGATCCTATAAGTAGCGACACTTACACAATCTAACCCATAATCATCTAACCCATAATCTTTACTTCTTCTCTCCCCTTTTTGCTTGGCGGCCATAGCGAGTTGGTACCACCCCTTCCCTTCCCGAACAGGACCGTGAAACGACTCAGCGCCGATGATAGTGCAGATCCCTGTGTGAAAGTAGGTCTCCGCCAAGCCCCCCATTACAAAAGCCCCTGACAATCAATTTGTCAGGGGCTTTTGGCTTTCCTGCCTGTCGTGGCATTAAATTCTGTTCTGAATGACTGTGATTACGGGCTAATAACGCGCATTCTGGTAAAATCCAGCCAAATTTCTTTGATGGATAACCACTATGCGTGCCTCCCAATTCTTTTTTTCTACGTTAAAAGAAGCGCCTGCCGAAGCCGAATTACCCAGCCACAAGCTGATGATGCGTGCTGGCATGATTCGCCGTGTTGCGTCTGGTTTATATAACTGGATGCCAATTGGTTTTCGTGTTTTGAAAAAAGTCGAAGCCATTGTGCGCGAGGAAATGAACCGTGCAGGGGCGATTGAATTGATTATGCCTGCAGTGCAACCTGCAGAATTGTGGCAAGAATCAGGTCGTTGGGAGTTTTATGGCAAGGAATTGCTGCGTTTGAAAGACCGCCACGAGCGTGATTTCTGTGTTGGCCCAACCCATGAAGAAGTCATTACCGATATTGTGCGCAAAGAAGTGCGCAGCTATAAGCAACTTCCTCTTAATTTCTATCAAGTACAAACTAAATTCCGTGATGAAGTTCGCCCCCGTTTTGGCGTGATGCGGGCCCGCGAATTTGTGATGAAGGATGCTTATTCATTTCATACTGACTTTGAGAGTTTGAAACAAACTTATCAAGTGATGTATGACGCCTACTGTCGTATCTTCCAACGTTTGGGCTTGCAATTCCGGCCAGTGGCAGCGGATACGGGTTCGATTGGTGGAACGGGTTCACATGAATTTCAAGTGTTGGCCGATTCTGGCGAAGACGTGATTGCCTATTGCCCCACTTCGGATTATGCCGCCAATATTGAATTGGCTGAGGCCGTTGCCCCGACCACACCACGTCCCCCTGCTGCGGTTGCACTGGAAAAAATTCATACGCCTAAAGTTAAAACCATTGCTGATTTAGTGGCGTTTCTAAATGTTGATATCAAGCAAACGGTAAAAGCGATTGTTGTTGAAGCGGAAGATGGTGCACCAGTCTTGATGTTATTGCGTGGCGATCATGAGCTGAATGAAATCAAAGCTGAAAAAATCGCTGGTATTAAATCACCCCTGACTTTTGCCACGCCAGAATCGATCCAACGTGCGTTCTCTGCCCAGCCTGGTTCGTTAGGGCCGGTTGGCTTCCAAGGCCGTATCATTGCAGATCGTACGGTCGCTGTGATGGCCGATATGATTTGTGGCGCGAATGAAGACGATCACCATTTATTAGGTGTCAATTTTGGTCGTGATTGCGCTGAGCCTGAAGTGGCTGATTTACGCAATGTGGTGGTGGGTGATCCTTCGCCATGTGGGCAGGGCGAATTGGCTTTGTGTCGCGGGATTGAAGTGGGTCATGTTTTCCAACTGCGTACCAAATATTCTGAAGCGATGAAATGTGAGTTTTTAGATCGTGAAGGAAAATTGCAGCCGATGGAAATGGGTTGCTATGGCATTGGTGTGAGTCGGATTGTTGCAGCAGCGATTGAACAGAATTTTGACGAGCGCGGGATTATCTTTACCGATGCCATGGCGCCGTTTACGGTGGACATTGTGCCGATGGGTTATCGCCGTTCTGAAGCCGTACAACAGGCCGCAGACCAGTTATATGCTGATTTAACCGCATTAGGTGTGGATGTGTTGTTAGATGACCGAGATGAACGTCCTGGGGTGTTGTTGGCTGATGGCGAGTTGATCGGCATTCCTCATCGCGTGGTGATTGGTGATCGTGGTTTGAAAGAGGGTGTGGTGGAATATCAACACCGTCAGGATAGTGAAGCCACTAAGGTGAATCTTGACCAGTTATTGAGTGTATTGAAGGCGAAATTGAATCTGGCCTAAACACTGTGGTATTCACTGCTATGGAAACCATCTCAATGAAAATTGAGGTGGTTTTTTTGTTAAACATAAAAACATTAAGTTATTTGTTTAATTTGATGTTTGACTATGTTGTATGCGTTTTTGCGCTGTCAAATTGATGTTTTATGAAATTTGACCAGAAACAAGCGTAATTACCGCAAATCTGTTTTACTATTCCGCTTTCTGTATGCGTCATTTCCCTAGAAAGCGAATTTCCCCCCATGCTTGCAAAGAAACCAGATGCCTTGGATGCGCCTCTCGCTGCTTTACAAAGTTTGCGGCAGGGTGCTCAACCTGATGATTTGCCATTTATTGATATTGGCTTGCGTGATTATGTCGGTTGTGCCAAGGCAAGTATGGCTGTGGTTAAGATGTTAGAGGCAGATTTTACTCGTGGGTCAAATTGGTTGGTTTTGCACGATTTGACTTTACGCGTCGGTGAACACTATGCCCGTATCGACCATTTATTGATTAACCGCAATTTCGATGTTTTTATCCTCGATTCTGCACTTGGCTCAAGTTTGATTAAGGTGGATGGTAAGGGCACCTTTTCACGGCAATGCCCCGGACAAACGCGCTTTGTTGCGATTGATTCGCCGCTTGATCAAATGGCACGTCGTATGGCCTTATTAAATGCGCTGCTGCCGCGTTTACTGGCTGCGGTGAAACCGGGGCCAGATAGCCAGTTACGACCAAATGTGATGGGCTTTTTCTTGCTGTCTCCTGGTATCAGTGTGGTTCGTCCCGGTGGTTTTGGCAGTGTCGATACCCGTTCTTTTATGCCGATGATTCAAATTACCAAAGAATTGAATCACTACGGTGCAAACTCCGGCCCGATGGCGGCAGCGGCTTTGGTCTCGATGAATCAGATTGATAACCGTGTGTTGACGTTATTAGGTGAGCGGTTGGTGGCAATGCACAAGCCCGATCCGATTCCAACAGTTGAAGCGTTACGCCTGCGTTATCCGCCACCACCCAAAGTGGACACCCCAGAAGAGGCCGCAGCGAAAGCGGCATTGGCGTTTTCTTGTAATTGTGGTTCAGAGACCTTCACTATCCGTAAACTGCGTTTAGGCGGCGATGCGGTGGCCTGTGCCGAATGTGGTGCGGCGTATATGTTGATGCAGTTATTCCGCTGTAAGCAACGGCCATGTGGCGCTAAAACCGAGGTAACTGCTAACGGTAAGCTGCGGGTGTTTTGTGAGAAGTGTCAAAAAGAAAAACTCTTGCATTACAGCGAATCGACTTAAGCGGTCGCGAAGCCGATTGGCTTCGCGGGCATGGTGGTAATTGGATTAGCGGAAGAGTTCGTCGTGTGGCAACAAGGTTTGGCCGGTTTTGCGGATTTGTTGCCAGATGGCTTGTTGTTCTAATTGTGGTTGTAAGTGGGCTGCCAATTGACGGTATTCCTTGGCTTTACCGCCTTCAGCAAAGGCACGCAGTAAAGTCACTTGGATAGCGACATTGTGCGGCTCATCTTGCAAGGCAGCTTGTAAGACCCGAATTGCTGCTTTGGGATTGTGGCTGAACAAAAACACTTCTGCTTCGCCAATCGGGTCGATGCCTCGGGCACTGGCTTTGACAAAACGATGTTGTCGCCGCCAATAAGCCAACAAGTACGCCACCCCACCAAGCAACGAGGCATTGAGTAACAATTCATAGCCAGCGAGCTCCATCAGCATCTCCCCTTTTTTGTTATCAGGTTGGTGTAATGGGGAGATATCTTCTGCTGGAACTGGCTGCTGCACAATGCGTAGAAATGCGGAATTCCCTGACAAGAGTAAGGTTTTTCGCTTTAATGCAGCAGCACAGCTAAGTATTTGATTCTCAAACCTTGTTTATGCCTAAGGTATAGGCTGTTGTCGTCTTAATTGGCATCTTTTGCGGCTAAAATCCACCGACCCGACAGGACTTGTTGTAAGACTGCGACAGGCACATTGCTGCGGATTTCTGCTTGCCCCAGTTTTGGTAGCAAAACAAAGCGGGGGACACCATTCTCCACTTTCTTGTCATGACTCATCAACGACATCCACTGCGTAAAACCTAAATCTGGGGCATGGGTCGGCAGTTGTGCTGCTTCGAGCAAGGCGGCAATCCGTGTAACCTCTTCGGCAGCTAACTCACCCAATAAATAGGAAGTCTCTGCTGCCAATAACATTCCCACCGCCACCGCTTCACCATGCAACCAACTGCCGTAACCAACGCCGGTTTCAATAGCATGACCAAACGTGTGCCCAAGGTTGAGCAAGGCACGAACGCCTAATTCTTTTTCGTCCGCCGCTACAATCTCGGCTTTCATCTCACATGAGCGTTTTACCGCATAAGCAAGAGCATCACGGTCACGGCGCAACAGTGCTGGCATATTGGTTTCTAGCCAGCTAAAGAATGTTGCATCGCCCAACAAGCCATATTTAATGATTTCGGCAATGCCGGCGGCGACTTCACGCTGCGGCAGGGTGTCGAGCAGCGTCATATCCGCCAACACTAAACGTGGTTGGTGGAAAGCACCAATCATGTTCTTGCCTTTGGGATGATTAATCGCCGTCTTGCCGCCCACGGATGAATCGACTTGAGCCAATACCGTAGTTGGAATTTGGATAAATGGGGCACCGCGCTGCCAACAGGCGGCGGCAAAACCTGTCATATCACCCACCACCCCGCCACCAAGGGCAATGAGCGTGGTTTTACGTTCTGCGCCATGCTCTAGCAGCATGTCAAAAATCAGATTCAGGCTGTCCCATGTTTTGTTGGCTTCGCCATCGGGTAAAACGACGGTTAATACCTGAACACCGGCTTGTTCCAGACTCGATTGCAGACGAGCAAGATAAAGTGGAGCAACCACCTCATTGGTAACAATGGCTACTTTTTTTTGTGCCAGATGCGGCAAGATCAGGTCGGCACGTTCTAATAAATCTGTACCGATATGAATGGGGTATTGGGTGTCTGGCAAAACCAAGTCAAGTGTGATCATGATGGCGCAGTTCAATTTGGCGTAAAAGACGGTGAACTAAGGTATTGATATTTTGGCGCGAGGTATCGACCACAATATCGGCAACTTCACGATAGAGGGGATCGCGCTGGGCAAACAGTGCTTCGAGCTTGGCACGAGGGTTAGCTGTTTGTAATAGTGGGCGGTTTTTATCATGTTGGGTACGGGCGAGGAGGTCATCAATGCTGGCCCGCAGATAAATCACCGTACCGTGGTTGGCAAGGATTTGGCGATTATGTGGGTCAAGCACGGCCCCGCCACCGGTCGCCAAGACAATATCGGGAAGTGCAGCAAGTTCGGCAATCATTTCACTTTCACGGACGCGAAAGCCTGCTTCTCCTTCTATTTCAAAAATGACCGGAATTCTTACTCCCGTACGGGCTTCGATTTCGTGGTCGGAGTCATAAAACGTTTTGCCCGTCAAACGCGCAAGTTGACGGCCAACGGTGGTTTTGCCGGCACCCATAAGGCCGACGAGGAAGAGATTTCCGGACGCTTTCATGCCGACATTGTAACCAAGTCTGGCAGCCTCCGCAGGCTATTGATCGGCATAGAATAGAAAAGAAACGGCACGATTGTTTCGCTTGGTTAAAAGCTGTGCACGATGCGTGCAGCCATGTGCGTATAATCGCCCTTTCCGCTGCTCGTCTTTGCCATTATGTTCGCTCGCTTAATTCTCGGTTTTATCGCATTTCTTCTCACCTTAGTGATTCTTGCTGCCGGCGCGGCAGGGGTCGCCATTGCGGTAACCTATCCCAAATTGCCGAGTTTGGATGTGCTCACCGACTATCGGCCTAAAATCCCGCTGCGTGTTTACACCAGCGATGGTGTCCAAATCGGTGAGTTTGGTGAAGAAAAACGCGCTTTTACTCGCATCCAAGACGTGCCACAGTTGATGAAACAGGCCATCTTAGCGGCAGAAGATGAGCGTTTTTATCAACACGGTGGGGTGGACTA
Organism: Aquaspirillum serpens DSM 68; assembly: GCF_000420525.1. Lineage (GTDB taxonomy): Bacteria > Pseudomonadota > Gammaproteobacteria > Burkholderiales > Aquaspirillaceae > Aquaspirillum > Aquaspirillum serpens. Next base: position 37,374 of record NZ_ATVC01000014.1, on the reverse strand, counting down.
TATGGGGGTATTGCGGGCGGCCTCTGGCAATTTAGTCTCTGGTCGAACCCAATCAGGTGCTTCCACCATCACTATGCAAGTGGCAAAGAATTTCTTTTTGTCGAGTGAAAAAACCTTCACTCGCAAATTCAACGAAGCTTTGTTGGCATTCAAGATTGAACACAACCTCAGCAAAGACCAAATTCTTGAGCTCTACGTTAATCAAATTTACCTTGGCCAGCGTGCTTATGGCTTTGCCGCCGCTGCGCTGACCTATTACGGCAAACCACTGAAAGAACTGTCAGTGGGTGAGTTTGCGATGTTGGCAGGTTTGCCCAAAGCACCGTCTTCTTATAATCCAGTGGTAAACCCCGATCGGGCTCGCCTACGGCAACGTTATGTTTTGCGGCGGATGAAAGAACTGAACTTTATCACCGAAGACCAATATCAACAGGCGGTGGAAGAACCCATCCGCCTCGCAACGCGCAAAGAAGATTTCAGTGTACCGGCGCAGTATGTCGCAGAGATGGTGCGGCAAATTATGGTGTCGCGTTATCAAGAGGCAGCTTATACCCAAGGTTTCCGCGTCTATACCACGATTCGCAGCGATCACCAGCAATGGGCATTCGACGCCCTGCGTGATGGCTTAATGGATTATGACCGCCGCCACAGCTATCGTGGTCCTGAATCGTTTATTGACCTCAAACCACTGACAGCAGATAACCGCGACGAGGCACTCGATGAAGCCTTGGCCGCCATCCGTGATAGTGGTGATTTACAACCTGGGGTGGTGCTAGAGGCCAGCTCAAATCAGGTGAAAGTCTATCTGCGTGGTGGGGAAGAAGTGGTGGTAAAAGGCAATGGTTTGTCGTTTGCTCGTTCTGCTTTGTCGAAAAAACTGACCCCTGCCCAACAAATTCGCTCAGGTTCTGTTGTGCGATTGGAAAAATCGGACAAGGGTGAATGGCGGATTGTGCAAATGCCGAGGGTGGAAGGGGCCTTTGTCGCGACTGACAGCCGAACAGGGGCGATCTTGGCTTTGGTCGGTGGCTTTGACTTTAACCGTAACCACTACAACCGTGTTACACAAGCATGGCGACAACCGGGGTCGAGTTTTAAACCTTTTGTCTATTCTGCTGCCTTAGAAAAAGGCATGACCGCTTCCACGCTGATCAATGATGCGCCACTGGTGATTGACCCGCAAACCCTAGGTGGGCAGCGTTGGAGCCCAAAAAACTATGATGGTAAATTTGCCGGCATGATGACGATGCGCCAAGCGTTAACGCGTTCTAAGAACTTGGTCTCGGTACGCATTTTGATGGCAGTTGGGACCGATTATGCACAAGACTATTTGCAACGTTTTGGCTTTATGCCCAAACAACATCCGGCCTATCTGACGATGGCGCTGGGGGCGGGCATGGTGACGCCGCTGCAGATGGCCGAGGCCTACAGTGTTTTTGCTAACGGTGGCTATCGTGTCAAATCGTATTTCATTGAACGTATTGAAGACGAGCGCGGTTATGTGGTGGCGCGGACGGCTCCGTTAGTCGCTGGACAAAATGCGCCGCAAGCAATCGACCCGCGCAATGCTTTTATTATGACCAGCATGATGCGTGATGTGGTGCGCTATGGCACGGCGACTCGCGCCATGAGTTTGGGGCGTGGTGATTTAGCGGGTAAAACCGGCACCACTAACGATGCGCGAGATGCTTGGTTTGCCGGTTACAACCCCGATATCGTCGGCGTGGCGTGGATGGGTTTTGATGACAATAAACCGCTAGGCGGTGGAGAAACTGGCGGCGGTGCGGCGTTACCGATTTGGATCGGGTATATGCAACACGCCCTGAAACATCTGCCCGAAGTCGATCAACCCATCCCCGCCGGTCTGGTCGAACAGGCCGGCGCCGGCAGCCGAGGTGGGTCAGAGTATTACTATCAGGAATATCAACGGCCCAATCCTGCATTGGGTTTGAATAATCGGTCGAGTGACGCTGCTGACAACCGTGGCGACCAAACCGAAGGCCAAGATACAGCGCGCGATGCTGTAGAAAACGTCAAAGAGCTCTTGTTCTAATGCCTCATTTTCGATCGTTTCAGGAACGGTGGTTCGCCGCCTCTTTCCAAGCTTCTGATGGGGGGGCGGCGCTTGATTGCCCGCCATCCTGCTTTGTTAATTGCCAGTTTATATCTGTTATTTGGTTTGCTATGGATTTTGTTTAGTGACCAAGCGCTTGAATGGTTGGCGGGGGGAGATGCGCCGTGGCTATCACGGTTGCAAACCTATAAAGGCATGGCCTTTATGGTGATTACCACCGTGTTGTTATTTGCCCTGATTAGCGCCAGTCACCGTGTCCGCCTGCGGCTCTTGCAAGAAGTTGCCGAGCGCGAGGCGCGGCTGAGCGATATGGCACAGCATATTCCCTCGGTGTTTTGGATTTTAGAAGCTGATCTCCAACCGCATTACATCAGCCCCGCGTTTGAAAAGGTGTGGGGTATTTCGTTGCAAGATTTTATGTACGACAACTTGGCGTGGCAGCGGGCCATCTTGCCGGAGGATTTACCGACAGCGCAGCGCTTTGTTGATAGTTATTTGCATGGTAAAAGTCGTTCGGTAGAGTGCAAATACCGCATCATGCGGCCCGATGGCGAAGTGCGGTGGATTCATGACACCGCTTATCCGGTACAAGATGAAGCAGGTCAGTTGATACGAATCATCGGGGTGGCCAATGATATTACTGAACAAAAACGCGCCCACGATCAGCTCTACCTGCTGGCGCATTTTGACAGCCTGACCGGACTCCCTAATCGCAGTTCCTTAATTAGCCGCCTTGAACAAGCGTGTGCCGACCGTGAACACCGCCCGTTTGCTCTGCTGTTTATTGATCTTGATCGCTTTAAGGTGATTAACGATACCCTCGGTCCGCAAATGGCGGACCATTGTTTGCGTCGGGTCGCATCGCTGTTAGAACATGCGTTTTTGCATGACACCTTTACCGCCCGCCTTGGCGGCGATGAGTTTGCTTTGATGTTTACCGAGCAAACCAATCGCGAACATCTGGCGATGACTTGCCATCAACTATTGGCTTTGCTATCTCATCCGCTTGAGGTCGATGGCCATGAGGTGTATGTCGGGGGCTCGATTGGGGTGGCGTGTTATCCACAAGATGGTGAGACGGCAAATTTACTGCTGCGCCATGCGGATATGGCGATGTATGCGGCAAAGCAAGCGGGGCGTAATACTTTCCGTTTTTATGATGTGCAATGGGAACACGGCAAACAAAATCTTGAGCTTGAACGTGAGTTACATAAGGCATTACAGCAAGAAGAGTTTGTGTTGTTCTATCAACCGAAGTTTTGCCCAATCACCCGCACTCTGCAGGGGTTTGAAGCTCTGTTGCGCTGGCGTCATCCCGAACGCGGTTTAGTGTCTCCAGCGTTATTTATTCCGTTATTGGAAGAAACGGGCCTGATTCGTGAAGTGGGTAAATGGGTGATGCATGCAGCTTTCCATGATTTGGCGCAGTGGCAAGCTGCTGGCTTTGGCCATATCACGATGGCGGTGAACGTGTCAGCGCGTCAGTTAGATCATCTGAATTTGGTCGATTTTGTGCAAGAAGCGCTCGAGCGTTACAACTTACAGCCACAGCATATTGAGTTGGAATTGACTGAAAGCGACTTGATGACTAACCCCGAACAATCGCGCGCCATTATCCAAGGGCTGCGGCAACAGGGGATTCGCATTGCCATTGATGACTTTGGTACCGGTTATTCCAGTTTGGCCTATCTCAAGCGTTTTGCGCCTGATACCCTGAAAATCGATAAATCGTTTATTGATGACATTGACCACGAGCACGATGCGGCGGCGATTGTGGAGGGGATTATTCAATTATCGAAAATCCTACACATTCATGTGGTGGCCGAGGGGGTCGAACGTGATAGCCAGTTGCAAGTGCTGGCACGGGTGGGATGTGATGCGGTACAGGGCTTCTTACTTGGTAGACCGATGCCGGCGGTACAGGTAATGGGATTGCTCAACTTAGAACAAAAATTAGATTAGCCTCAATAAAAAAACCGCCCTGTCTGATGCAGAAACAGGGCGGTTTTTGTATGGGCAAGATTATTTCGGGCAGGCCTGCGATTTCAATGTCGCTTGCGGCCATTCGCTAGCCAACAGCTCAAGTTTTGCTTTTTGGTCGCTGTCTAAATTGCGCAGACGGAACGTGCTGAGTTTGCCACTGGCAGCGGGAGCGGCGGCTGTGGTGCTGCTACCACCATTTTCACGCACTTCAATTTTGGCGGGATAGCCTGCTTGGGTCAGTTTGTCGCGCATCCCTTCGGCCGAGGCTTGTTTACTGAATAAACCCACCGAGATGGCATTACGCATTTCCCCTGCTTGGTTGACCACATAGCTATCAAAGCCTTTCGACTTCAAGGTCATGACCAACTCGACAGCAGCCTCGCGGCTGGCTTGTGGCGGTAAGTGAACCCAATAACGGGTGCTGGTGCTGCCTTCTGCTGGCGCGGCGGCAGGTTTTGCTGCTGGGGCTTCGCGGGTCATTTCTACCATTTGCCCTGCAAGTTTAACCTTCAGCAAACGCTGTTTCACCTTGCTGGCCGCAGCACTGTCAAATTCACCCCACTGATAACATGCCAAGGTGGTTGGTGCCGGTTTGGCTTTTTCTTGTGGCTTATCGCCTTTCTCGGCGGCAGCTAAGAGTGGGTCTTTCTCCGCTGGTTTGGTGGCTTTTTCCACCACTGGCGGTTTTTCAACGGGTTTTTCTACGGCTTTTGCCGCAGGTGCCGAGACCGCCGGCGGTGGTGTCGTGGGGACTGCCGTGGCTGTTGGTGCTGCGCTGTTAACGGCGGCAGCAGTGGCCGCTGCTGCGACTGCTGTCGTCGCTGCTACCGCAGCAACCGTGGTGGCGGTATTTCCATTTTCTGGAGGCGTGTTCGCGGCAGTGGGTGCGCTAGGCTGTTCAAGCGGAGGCGCTGGGCTGATTTCTGGGCTGGTCGCTGGCGTACTATTCCGGCGCAAGGCCGCGACTTGTTCGGGGGTCAGTTGTTTTACCTGTGGGGCATTGATTTCCCGTGAGGCAACATTACTCGGTTCGGTGGTGCGAGTGCCAATCAAGAGCGCAACGGCTAGGTTGGCTGTCAGCAGGCCGACAAAAAGCCACTTCATCATGATGATTCTTCTTCTGCCATATATGCTAATCCAGTGAGGACCAGATTATCCACAATAGTGGGCCGGCGCGGGAGTCTGCTTGCAATAATTGTTGCATCACCGCCGCCTAGAAAGACGTTGACACTGCGGTTTTGCTCGGCTTCGAAGCGTAATAGATTGCCATAAATGCTATCGGCTAAGGCATTAAGACAACCGCTATAAATGGCATCGACTGTGTTATTAGGGTGTGCCTGCCAATGACCCTCGGCATAGGGTAGCTGGGCTGTGCCTCGGGCGAGGCTATCCCGCATCAGATGTAAACCGGGGGTGATGGTGCCACCCAAAAAATGCCCCGTGTGGTCAACACAGTCGATGGTCAAAGCCGTGCCAGCATGAGCAACAACACAGGCTTGTTGTTGGTTAAGATGATAGGCGCCAATCGCGGCCGCCCACCGATCTGCCCCAAGCCGACTGGGATCGAGATAGGCATTGCTTAATCCTCCGGCACGAGTGCTGGGGCGTAACCACGTGATGGGGTGGGGAGAAGCGCGCGAAAGCTGCTCGGCCACTGCCTGCCCCGCGACATTACAACCGTAGGCGCGAGTGATGGCTAGGGTTGACCACAAGGCGGCCAGTTCGGGTAAATCTGGATGATTGACACTATGGATAGGGCCAAGTTGGTGTTGATTGGCAAGACACCATTTCACGCGGGTATTGCCTGCATCGATAAGCAAATTCATATTCAAGATCAAGAGTGGGCGAGGGTACGGCGCAGGCTGACTTCACCAGCGTGAATCAATTTTTCTTGACCATCGCCAAGCTGTAAGCGCAACGCGCCTTCATTATCGACCCCGAGTGCAATGCCAGGCTGTGGCGGTCGATAGGCCGAAATAATATCCACTGCTTGGTGTTGCCACGCATGACTGGCTTCCCACTCCGCCCGAAAAGCAGCAAACCCGTGTTTGGCAAATTGGCCTAACACCTGATCGAGTTCGTTTAATAACAATGCTGCTAATTGATTGCGGTCGGGCATCGGGTAGTTTTCTAAACCGGCTGCGGCTTGATCGACACCGGTGGGGTGGATCAGATTCAAACCAATCCCAATCACCACTGCGGATGGCCCTAGGGCATCGCCAGACAGTTCAATCAAAATACCGGCCAGTTTTTCCCCATCCAATAACACATCATTCGGCCATTTCAGCGCCACCGGTACTTCTAGACGCTGCAACACCCGTACTAAAGCTAAGCCAACCACTAAAGACAAACCCGATAGTCCCGCTACTCCACATTCAAATCGCCATAGCAAAGAGAAAGTGAGTGCTGCCCCCGGTTGTGCCAGCCATTGCCGCCCATGACGGCCACGGCCTGCGGTTTGCCATTCCGCAAATAAAGCGGTGCGGTGTGGTGCGCCGTGGCTGGCGCGGGTGAGCAGGGCGCTATTGGTGGAGTCAATGGTTTCGGCCACTTCGAGTTGCCAATCACCGAGTAGACCAGCACGGATGGCACTGGGCTCTAACCATGTGATGGGATGCGGTAGCCGATAGCCCTGCCCACGCACGCGATAAATGGTGAGAGGGAGGTGTTGTGAGAGGTGTTCAATGGCTTGCCAGATGGTGCCGCGAGAGCAGCCAAAGGTCTGTGCCAAGCTTTCGCCAGAGTGAAATGCCCCATCCGACAAACACCGTAAAACGGAATGGGCAAGCGGAGTCAAGACGCAGCCTCGGCACGGCGGATTTTGTGTAGGGTGGCGGTGGTTGAGGTGTCGAATAAAAATGGAATGGAATGCACACTGCCACCACGTGCCAAGGTTTCTTGGCTGCCGACAATTTTATCAATCGACCAATCGCCACCTTTGACTAATACCTGTGGTTTCACTTGTTCAATCAAAGTGGCGGGGGTGTCATCGTCGAACCAAGTGACGAGGCTAGTCGATTCAAGCGCCGCAATTACCGCCAGACGATGTTCTAGAGGGTTGATTGGGCGATCGTCTCCTTTACCCTGTCGCCGTACGGAAGCATCACTGTTGAGCGCAATCACCAAGCTGGCGCCTAAGGCACGCGCTTGTGCCAAGTAGGTCACATGGCCGCGATGCAAAATATCAAAGCAACCGTTGGTGAACACGATTGGCTGTGGCAAGCTGGCCAGTCGGGTGAGCAAGGCATCGGGCGCACAGATTTTTTCCGTAAAGCTTGGGACAGGGTAAGAAGTCATCGTCAGTCTCAACAAAAAGAGTGCACAGTTTAACTGTTCACTAACGATTTACGGTAACGGTTTAGTTGTTGTACCGACTCAAAGGTTTGGCCGAACAAACTCGACAGATTGCGCAAAATACCGCCTACCACGCGGCTTTCCCAATCTTGGTCAAAACGAATTTTGTTGGTTAACCAATCTTCTAACCATTCTGGTTTTGGTAAACGACTTTGTACGGTGTCGTTCGGGAACAGCGATTCGTTGACGTGTAAGTTGGTTGGATGCAGTGGTTTGCTCGAACGTGCGCTGGCTGCCATCAACATGCCGATTTTGGCAAATGCCAATCTTGCTTCATTACCAAAGCGGTCGATGGCTTGCTTCATGTACTTGAGATACGCCCCTCCATGCCGCGCTTCATCACGCGATAAAGTGCTGTAGATGTGTTTAATCACTGGCTCGGTGTGCCATTCGCTGGCGCAACGATACCACTGTGTCAAACGCACTTCGCCACAGAAATGCAGCATCAAGGTTTCCAGCGGTGGTGCTGGGTCAAATTCAAAACGGACTGCATGGAGTTCTTCTTCACTCGGCACTAACTCAGGTCGAAAGCGGCGCAGGTATTCCATTAACACCAAGGCGTGTTTTTGTTCTTCGTAAAACCAAATTGACATAAAGGCAGAAAAATCACTGTCGTCACGATTGTCACGCAGGAACATTTCTGTTGCAGGTAAGGCCGCCCATTCGGTGATGGCGTTCATTTTGATGGTTTCGGCTTGTTCATCCGTGAGGAGATCAGCATCGAACTGCTCCCACGGGATATCGTCAGCCATATTCCAACGTGCCTTTTCCAGTTGGGCGAACAGTTCAGGGTAAAGCATCAGGTGTCTCCGCAGCGTGAAATCAAAGGAATACTAAAGCCCGAGGGTGAACAAAACATGACCACCCCGCACCAGTATTGTAACGAAAAGTCATACTAATCGTATGTTTCTTGATTTATATCAGAACTGGCGGTGTCGATTCCAAATATCGGCAATACTTTTTGCGAGGTTGCTATTTGTTTTGAGAAAAAGTGACAAAAAATTCATGAAATATTTATGTCATATTTAAATGTTATTTTCACAAGGAAAAATGTTACCTAATAACACATTGGATTGAAGTAATTGAACTTATGTTAAATCGACTACGTACCTCAACCAAGCTCTGGTTGCTTGGTTTTATGGCCGCCTTGTGTATTTTTGTCATTGCCATCGTTGGTGGGGTGGGGATGAACAATATGGCCATGCAAAATCAAGCTGACCTACAGTCCGCACAAATTGATCGCGCTGCTATGATTGCAGTCAAGGGGGCACAAACTCATTTTCTGAACCAAGTGCAAGAATGGAAGAACATCTTGTTACGCGGGCATGATCCTGTGCAGTTTGAAAAATATTTAGTTTCCTTTAAGCAACAGGCCCAGCAAACCCAGCAACAATTGGCACTAGCACAACAATTGTTACAACAACAGGGTGTTGTTTTGCCTGCTCTGTCTCTTTTACAGCAACAGCATCAGCAACTGTTGCAACGTTATGAGCAAGCACTTCTCACCTTTGAACGACAAAATCCTCTGGCAGGACAACAGGTCGATCTGTCTGTTCGTGGTATTGATCGAGAAACTACACAAACCATGAATGAGGTGGTAACTGCAATAGACGGTTTAGCAACTGAACGAATGACTACCGAAATTGCAGAAAGTCGAATGCTAGCTGACAAAATAGTATGGTGGTTTGTTGCAATCTCTGGCGCTGGCTTGTTATTTATCGTTGGCTGTTCACTATGGATTCGGCATGATTTGCTACACCAGCTTGGTGGAGAGCCTTCTTATGCTGCTGATATTGTCCGTGCTATAGCCAAGGGAGATTTTTCTATTGCAATTGAGGTGGAACCTCGTGATAAACAGAGTTTATTATTTGCCATGCAAGAAATGCAATTTGGATTGAATGCCATGCTGTCTGATGTACAACAAGCTGCCTTGTCGCTTGCAAAATCATCAGAAATCTTGGTTAGCACTGCTGTACAAGTTGCTGCAGGTAGTCAGCAGCAATCCGCCGCCTCTTCAAGTATCGTGGGTGCTATTGAACAAATCACTCATAACATTCAGGACGTGACACAAAACACATTACAAACTCAGCAATTAGCTGCATCGGCTAAAGATTCCTCACAACACAGTAGCGCCTTGGTAGTTGAAACCTGTCATGAAATGGAAAACATGGCACATATGATGTTCACAGCAACTGAGCAGGTGGAGCTGCTGGTCGCACATTCAAACTCGATTTCAGGGATGGCAACGGTCATTAAAGATATTGCGGATCAAACCAACTTACTCGCATTAAATGCTGCCATTGAGGCAGCCCGAGCGGGTGAACAAGGACGTGGATTTGCTGTTGTAGCGGATGAGGTACGGAGTTTGGCGGAAAAGACAACAGCTTCTACAGAACATATTGCAGCTACAACTGCTGCCATTCGGCAAGGGACTCAATCGGCTATTCGCTATATGCAAAATGGTTTGTCTCAAGTGGGGCTTGGTGTGAAAATAGCACAGGATGCGGGGTTATCGATGCAACAAATCCATCAGCAAACAGACGATGTATTACGAGCTGTTGATGGCATATTTGGCTCGCTACAACAGCAAAACACCATTGGTGAAGGCATTGCTCGCCACATTGAACATATTGCTCAGATGGCTGAGGAAAATAGCGCAGTAATCAGCGATGTTTCGCACGCTGCAACACAGCTACTAGGCTTGTCTCAATCACTCAATCTTAGTTTGAGTCGTTTTCAACTGCGAGAGATTAAGTAAAAATCTCAATTCGATTGCGGCCTTGGTGTTTGGCACAGTAGAGCGCACGGTCGGCGCGGGAGATGGCGTGTTCGAGCGAAATATCGCTGCTTTGCAGTGCGGTGACGCCAATACTGGCACTGACAGTAATCACTTGGCCATCGAAAGTGACCGGATGCTCGGCGATATAGTGGCGTAGCGTTTCTATCACCGATTGCGCAGTCTCTAATTCTGTCTGTGGGAAGAGAATTAAAAACTCTTCACCCCCAAAGCGGCCAATCAGATCAGTTTCACGGCATACCTTACGACAGTTCGCCGCAAAACAGCGCAACACCTCATCACCTGCGGCATGGCCGTAGTTATCGTTAATTTGCTTAAAGTGATCGAGATCGAGTAAAGCCAAGCTCACCGGCTCATCGAGGTGGCGTTGGCGTTTTTCCTCGATAGCGGCTAATTCAAGAATATGGCGACGGGTATAAAACCCTGTTAGGCCGTCAATTGTCGCAATTAGCCGCAATTCTTCGGCCAATTGCTGCCGTAGTGCGACTTCTTCTTCTAACGCAGCATTCAAGCGTTTTAGCTCAGCGGCTTGGGCGGCTAAGGATTGATTGGCCTTATGTAAGTCTAGTTGCAGCCGATCGCTGATGCGCAATAGGCGGCGGTGTTCGGCATAACTTTTACGATACGCCGCTGCCAACTCTTTCACACCACCTGAAAACTGCTCAAGTTGGTGCAGCATACTTTCTGCACCAAGCAGGACGCGTTCCTCGTTATCAAACAGCGAGAAAGTTTCGTGGGTTGGAGGACGTTTTGGGGTCATCGTAGGTTACCAATCGGTGCAACAAACTGGACAATCCTCATCAGCGAAGGGCATTCACTCGATCAGGCTCAGTAAAAATTGGGCATGTTGAAATTCTTCGGCAAAGTCTTCGCCCGACTCCAACATGGTTTCATCGTCTTCGTGGTACCACCAACGAATGGTAATCGTGAGGCCTCGTGCAGCTTGTTCTTCTAACAGGCGAAATAAATTCATCAACGCCTTAGCACATCAACGCCTTAGCACTGCTGGAGTTGAAATATACCATCCGCAAATCAAGTTCGAGCGTTGTTGCCGGAGCGGTGGTGAAATACTCCGTCAGGGCCTGTTGCAATGGACCAAAAAAGGCAGCGGTGTCTTCGGGGTAGGATTCTCCGGCCAGTGACAGGCGACCACTCGTAAAATCGAATGCCACTTCAGGGGTGCGTTCTGCGGCTGGGATGCGGATAGATTGCATGTTTTCCTCTAGCTTTCGATGGCTTGCAAAACAAATTGTGTGTGTTGCAAATCCTCGGCAAATTCTTCTCCAATTTCGATCATGCCCTCATCCTCGGTGCGGTGTTGCCAATAGATGGTGACTTGATTGCCTTCTTGCATGGCGATGGTGTCGAGAAAATCGAATAGACCGAGTAACACTTTCGCAGTTGAGCTATTGAAATAGATTAAATCAAAATTGAATGTGATGTTGGCATTTTTTTGTGTTTGCAGATGTTGCTTCAGTTGTGTGACTAAAGGACCATAGAAAGCTGACACATCTTCTGGATAAGATTCCCCCCGCAGCAAAAAATGATTTGCCGCGAAATCGAAGGCCACTTCTGGGGCACGGGGGCTGCGGGCGAGATAAAAAGATTCCATGCACATCAACTTAGTAAAAAACGATCAGAGGGGAAGTGCTCAGGAATTTCAAAACCGACAATAGACACATCATCACGGCGGCTTTGTGTGCCTTGATAACTTTCGAGTGCTTGGTAGAGCACATGGCCTTGTTCGGTCATCGGTGTGTGTTGTAGCGAATTGAGCAAGGCCTTAAAGCGTGTTTTACCGAACATACACACCCGAGGCTGGGCATCATTCACCTGTTCAATCAAGCCATCGCTGGTTAGGTAAAACCGCATTTTGGGCCGCAGAGGAATGTCGTGGACGGTATAGCTTTGTTGATGATCGATACCACGATAGCCCATGCTGGCGCGGCTCCCTTTGACTTCGGTCACTTCTCCATCTTGTTGCACAAACAGACTGAGGTGGGCACCAGCAAAGCGCATGATACGTAAATCAGCCGGCAGATAACAGGCACCGAGCTCAATCCCATCATCCGATTCGCCACTTGGCAAATGCTGTCCTAACGTAGTTTGCAGATGTTGGTGCATTCGGGTAAGCAAGGTATCCACCTCACCGGCAGGAATTTCCATACAAGCGCGTTCTAAAGCACCCGTCGAAATCAGGGTCATAAAAGCCCCTGGTACCCCGTGGCCGGTACAATCACCGAGAATAACCAACACCCCATTGCCCCAAGTGCGATACCAAAAAATATCACCGCCGACGATGTCTCGTGGCTTCCATAACACAAAGTGTTGTGGAAAATCGTGGCTAATCGCCTGTTCATCGGGTAGAACGGCGCGCTGAATGCGGCTGGCGTAGCGAATGCTGGCCGAAATCACTTCATACGCTTCGTGTAACTCATTGGTTTGTTTGCTTAATTGTTCGGTACGTTGTTGCACTCGCTGTTCGAGTGAGGTATTGGCTTCGGCAAGGCTTTGTTTTAAGTTGCGCTCGGTATCCAAAGCGTGGGAAATCCGTTTAGCGTGCAAACGTCCCATCGCAATGAACACTAAAAACACCAACACGATGGTGACTTGCATCGCCTTAGCGAGATTCTCCGACTGTCGTGTATTGGCCTCGCTGTCTTCAACCAATAAGCTTAAGGCACGCGATAAGTTGGCACGGTAGAGCCCTTTTTGTCGCTTGTAATGGGGCGAAGTGATTAACGCTAAGGCTTCATCCCACGCTTCTTGTTCAATCAGTGCTAGGGCTTCTTTTTCGAGAATTTCAATTTCTTGTCCCGCTTGGGCCATGTCTTTTAATGCCCGTTTTGCTTCGTGATGGCTGACCAGTTGCAAACTCTCTGCCAACAGTTGGTTACGGGTCTCTAATAAATCGTCATAGTTGAATAAATAGCGTTCTGAGCGCAGACCGGCGGTGAGGCGGATGGCCGAGGCGGTGGCATCGTTGGCATTTAGAATCCGTTCTGCGTTTAGCGACAGTTGTCGTAGCGTGGCGGCGTGATGTTTAAATTGGGCATCAAAATAAAAGAAGGCGACGAAAGCCAATAACATCAACAGTGACAGCAACGATAGGCCATACAAGCTGGCTAAACGGCCAAGGCTTTGTTGCAGATGGGCGAGAAAAGCAATCGGTTTCGACATGGTCGCGACTTAATCCAGATAATCAATTTCGCCACGGTTAAACGCATACATCACAAAACCGGGCTCGGAAATATCGCCATGTTGATTAAAACTGACTTTGCCTAAGACCGAATCAAACTCGCGGCTTTTTAAGGTCTTGGCGACAGCTGGCATTGCCGTACTTTGGCTGGCTTTCACTGCCTGACTCCAAATTTGTACGGTGGCATAGCTATAAAAAGTAAACGCTTCGGGTCGATAGCCTTGAGCAAGATAACGTTTGGTCAGGGCTTGATTTCGGCGATCGTGTGAAGGATCGGGTGGGAAAGTAATCAACACGCCATCGGCTAAACGCCCAGCTTGTTCAATAAACGCCTTATTCATCAACGCATCACCGCCCAACATACGAAACTTGAGCTTGTATTCGCGTGCCTGCCGCAAAAATGCCGCCGCTTCGTTGCCATAACTGGCAAACACCACAAAGCGGATTTTTTCTGTTTGCATCCGGTTCAAAATCGCGCTGAAATCGGTTTGCCCTTTTTCAATTTTGGCAACAAAACGCTGTTGTAAACCGGCTTTATTGAGGTGGTGTTGCGTCATACGAGCAAAGCCGGCGCTATAGACTGTGCTGTCATGCAAAATTGCCACCGGTTTATTTTTATGGTTGCGGACAATATAGTCTGCTGCGACAAACCCCTGCATATCATCGCGCCCACAGGTGCGGAACACATTGGGCAATTTGCGGTTGGTGAACTCGGGATTGGTCGAAGCGGGGGTGATTTGGATAATGCCGTGTTGGTGATAAATCGTCGAAGCAGCAATCGAGGCGCCAGAACACAGATGGCCATCCACAAAGACTACCCCCGCCTCACTCAGTTCTTTGGCAATAGTGGCCGCTTTTTTCTCGTCACAGACATCATCACGCACTAACAATTCAAGCCGCTGCCCCAACAGTCCACCTTGGGTATTGATTTCGTCCACCGCCGCTTGTGCGCCACGCCGCAGTTGTTCTCCCATTGACGCATGTTCGCCACTCATCGGGCCCACCACGGCGATTTTGATTTGTGCCGCTGCCGGCATTGCCATCCACAACGCCAACAGCCATGCCGAGGGCCGAATCCATCGCATCAATCGTTTTGTCACCATCACGTCAGATATAAGCTTTCAAGCAAAAGAAAGCTGCTTGGTTGTCGAGATCCATAAAATCGAATTGGATAGGCTCACTGGCGCGGCGGGCAATTTCAATCAGACCAATGCTACCGCCTCGGCTTTGTTCTTCGGCTGGCTCGCGTAGTTTTTCTTTGTAATAGGCTTTGAGGGCGTCTTTATCCATCTGCGACATTGTAAACGATCACGCAGCGCGGTGACATCGTCTTGACTGACGATATTGCCGCACACCACAAAGAAGCGATTGTTTTCACGGCCAACGGCAATCATGCCCGAGCTGAGTTCGACTTTTTTCCCCACTTCGCCTTCGACACGGTCGGCAGAGTAGCGAATGATGTTTTGCACTTGTTCAACAAAAATCGAAAATACTTTGCGTGTCACATTGGCATCGGTTTCATCGAGTGCCATTTTTTGTTTCAACGCTTCGCCCAAGGCATACAAAATCCCTTCCGAGACATAGCCGGTAAAAGAAAAGATAATGCCTTTGCTATGCAAGTCTTGTTGAAATTGATAGTAGGGCTGTACCAGCATACGGGGGATCTCCCTTTAAGCAGATCGTGTTAGGAACAAGCGCAAGAGTGTGCCACATTCTGCCGGATAACGAATTTGTGTTATGTCAGCGATTGGCGAGTGCATTTTTAATCTGTGTTGCGTATTGATGCAACAACTCACTAGGCGGCTCTTTGCGTGGCCAGCTCAACGCCACACCATCATCGACATGACGCGGCAAGATGTGGATATGAAAATGGAACACGGTTTGGTCGCCGGCTTTGCCGTTAGCTTGGAATAGCGTGAGCCCGGGCGGTTGAAAAGTCTCTTGCACCGCCTGTGCGACATGATGGACAGTGCGCATCACTGCTGCGGCTTCATCGGCTGTCAATTCAAACAAATTAGCGGCATGGCGTTTGCTGGCAACCAACACATGCCCTGGGTTCACTTGGCCGATGTCCATAAAGGCGATGGTTTGGTCATCTTCATACACCACCGCCGCCGGAATTTCACCCGCAATTAGACGACAAAAAATACATTCGCCAGCCGGCGAGGTATCGATAAACATCGGCATGGTGTTTCCTTTGCTTGGTTTAAGATGATTTTTTGAAAAAAAGCGCCGTCGGTGTGGTTTTGCCGTGTAAAACCGTCAATTTGGCACTCGCTTGGAACAACTGACGGTAGGCCGGTGGAAGACGTTGTATCACATTTGCTGACACGGCTAATACACAATCCTCTTCGCGTGTCGTGCTTTCGATACGGGCGGCAATGTTAACGGTATCCCCAATCACGGTATGGTTTTTCCTTTCTTGGCTGCCAATATCTCCCAAAATCACTTTGCCGAAATGACAGCCAACACCAAACCCTTCTGGGGTGGGTAATTTTTCTGCTTGTAATTGCTGTAGCAAAATCGGCCATTGCTGTTCAAAATCTAAGGCGGCGGCGACTGCCGATTCACAGGCCCGTGCTTCGCCTTCTAAACCGAAAATCACCATGATCGCATCGCCAATATATTTATCCACCACGCCATTATGTTTCGACACAACTCGATGCCAATGCTCAAAATAAATGTTTAGCATTTTAGTCACATCAATTGCGCTTGAATTTTCACATAGATGTGTGAAATTTTTAATATCAGAAAATAAAATACAAAGTGACATATCTGTGGCGACAACGTCTTCTTGCAAAATACGGTTGCGGATGTTTTGGTCAACATAAGTCCCAAACAGCTGAAAAATCCGATTTTTCAACCGCAAAATTTCCAGCCGCCCAAGTGCTACTGTCATCGCCAAAATAAAACCACCGATCATAATAAAGTGATGGGTAATATCAGAGAAAAAATCGGTTGTATAAGAAAAAATATTATCAATGGTAAGTGCAGATTGATCGCGTAGGTCTTTGAACAAATCAAGATAAAAATACAGAAAAATAAAGATGCTCACATTCAGCAATACTGTTGCTACTTCAGAGAACTGAGTAATCATTGAGTTTGGATGTTGTTTAAGATGATAGAAAAAACAAGATACAGCAGCATAAATCCAAAACCCAATATGAGCGGCATTCAGGATATGGTCGAATCCCTCTCTTATTTCTCCCACGCTATAGATAGCGGGGGCAATCAATGAACAGAAAAAACGAGCCATTGAAGTTTGGCCGAAACTAATAATGCAGTGAGTTTGAATCACCAGTGCCAGCACTAATAGCGTATGATCGAGGCTGCTAAAAAATAGCGATTTTTGCAGAATAATTTGCATGATAATATAGAACAAAGCAAATTGGCCTGAGTACAATAAAATCTCTTGTGCAAATTGTGATAGATATTTTTTGTTCATGATTTTTTCAGATAAAAGAACCCATTTTTATGGTAAAGGATATCTTTCAAACTGACCTTAACAAAAATAGCAGGGCTGCTATCAAATTTGTGCATAAAAATATAAAATTGTCTTTTCAATTTTTTCTTGAAAGTATGTGATGAGTTCACTGCCTGCCTGTCCACAATGTCAATCTGTCTACACCTATGAAGATGGCGCGATGTATGTTTGCCCTGAGTGTGCCCACGAATGGCCACAACAAGCCGCTGTGGTGGAAGAGCAACAGCGTGTGATTCGTGATGCCAACGGGACGCTGTTGCAGGATGGGGATAGCGTAACGGTGATTAAGGATTTGAAAGTCAAAGGCTCTTCATTGGTGGTGAAAATTGGCACCAAAGTGAAAAACATCCGCTTGGTCGAAGGTGATCACGATATCGACTGTAAAATTGACGGTATTGGCGCGATGAAGTTAAAGTCAGAGTTTGTGAAGAAGCTGGCTTAAGCGACAGCAACAAAAAAGCCAGTCGTACAGACTGGCTTTTTTGTTGCTTCTTGTGGGCAAGACAAATCAATCTTCGTGCAACAGTGTGTGTTGAATCTCAGAAAAACTGCTCGGCACTCGGACAAAATTCAGCGAAATCCCCAAACGGCGGGCAATTTGCGAGGTGGAGAACAAACCGCAAATTTCGTGGTGGCCGGTATCAGCGTTTTTCTCGATCACCAGCGCGTGTTGGCGGCCATAGCGTTTCATGGTAGCAATCAGCTGGCCGACGTTGGCATGTTCGACATCACGCAAAATCAGCGATTCCAATTCAGCACGCGGTGTCATCACATCACGCACTAAAATTTCACTATGGCGGCGGCCTTGTTCGTGGATGCGCTGCATCGGACGCTCACCCAAAATATCTTTAGCGGTGACCAAACCAACCAAGTTGCTGTTTTCGTCAATCACAAACAACAAACGAATGGCACGACCCACCATCAGACGGTGTGCATCTTCAACTGAAGCATCATCGTCAACTGTCACGGGATCGAGTACTCGCAAATCGGTCATTACCTCGACGGCTGGGCTTTCCATCGTGACCGAACGGCGCGGACGTTGCGCCAGCGACAGCAAAACCGTTCCCGCTGGCAGCGAGATGGAGGGCAGGGGGGAGTAGTTAGTGTCCATCAGTTCAATCTCCACGCATTATTGTGATTAGCCGCTTATGGGTGCGGGTCCATCATGATGAAGCTTGTGAGCAGTTTGCTAACTTCATCGTGGTTTCATTTTATGCCCAAGTTGCAAATGCGTGAAATAGCAAAAACACATTTCCTGCTAAAAAAATTTTCTTTCCCAAAAAGACAAACGACAACATCCATTAAGATACCGTCTTATTCTGAACTGGGTGGGGGTCTGCATTGTTGTAGTTCGTATATCAAGGCTATACAATGGTGCATGATTCGAAGTTTCCGTCACAAAGGACTTGAAGCCTTCTATCGCAGAGGCAGCAAGGCCGGTATCCAGCCTCACCATGCTAATCGACTTCACGCACAACTGACTGCGCTGGATTCGGCTGCCTGCGCGGAAGATATGAATTTTCCGGCTTGGCGTCTGCATCCTCTGACGGGAGATCTATCTGGTTTTTGGGCTATCACTGTTAACGGTAACTGGCGCTTAATCTTCCAATTCCATGGCGAAGATGCAGAGTTAGTTGATTATCTAGACTACCACTAGGAGAGTGACAATGAATGGCATGCACAATCCAGCTCACCCCGGCGAAGTGTTAAAGGAAGGCTGGCCGGCTGAAGTAACTATCACGGCAGCGGCAAAGCAACTTGGCGTGACGCGGGCCACGTTGTCGCGCATTCTCAATGGTCATGCCTCTATCAGTGCAGACATGGCCTTACGTTTGCAGGATTGGTTGGGCATCAATGCGCAAATGTGGCTGCGTATGCAGGCAACGTATGATTTGTGGCAGGCGCAGCACAACAAACAGCGGCCTCGTGTTGAGCGACTCAAGCACCTAGCTCAGTAGCCCGCTAGAGTGGGCACGTTTCTGTGCCCACTACATCGGTAAAATTGCACTAATTACTCAAAGGCATCCGTGAGGCTTGGCGTTGCAGGATGTTGGAAAACTCTTCCATAAAGGTGTCAAAACGCAGGGCGAGGCGGTCAACCTCATGCGAAAAACGGTTGTAACCAATCACCGCCGGAATTGCCGCAAACAGACCAATTGCCGTGGCAATCAAGGCTTCGGCAATCCCTGGTGCGACGGTGGCGAGGGTCGCAGTGCCGGCATTACCCAAGCCAATAAAGGCATGCATAATCCCCCACACCGTTCCCAACAGACCGATATAAGGGCTGATTGAACCGACGGTGGCTAAAAAAGCGGTATGGCGGTCGAGTTCGTCAATTTCACGCTGTGCCGCTGCTTTCATGGCGCGGCGGGTGCCATCCATGATGTCAGACAATTCTCCCCCTGGTTGTCGCCGCAGTTTCATAAATTCACCAAACCCAGCAGCAAAGATTTTTTCCGTGCCAACACTGTCTGGCTCGGTGGCAACACGCTGGTAAATGGTGTTGAGATCAGTACCCGACCAAAACAGCCGCTCGAAATTCTCGACATGGCGATTGGCTTTACCAAGGCTGCGCCACTTATTAAAAATATGCATCCACGAAATAATCGACAGTAATACCAACAACGCCATGATGAACTGCACCGGCAAGGTGGCATCGAGTATTAACTGCACAACAGACAACGATTGCGGAGCAGATTCCACAGTAATCCTTTCTCTGCGACAACAAAGCCGCCTATATGGGGGCAAAATTAGCGCAACACACGCCCAGTTTGGACATCAATAATGGTTGAAGGTTTACGCCGTTTGCCGATCTGACCGGGGAGCGTGAGGACTTGTTTCCCAAATTGCCGTTGGCAGGCGGCTGCCGAACGCAGCGAGCGTTGTCCGGCACGATTGGCCGAGGTGGAAACCAAGGGCCCAAGGGCTTGGCACAGGCGTTGGGTAAACGGGTGTGCCGTTACGCGAACGGCTAAGGTGCGATGGCGTCCCCGTAACAGCGGCAACACTCGCTTAGCCGCTGGCAACAGCAAGGTGTACGGCCCAGGCCAATAGCGTTGACACATCGCTTCTGCTTCTGCTGATAACGGCGCGAGTAAGGGCCGCAACTGTGCCAACGAGGCAGCAACCACAATCATTCCCTTGTGATTGGGCCGACCTTTATAAGCAATGACGCGCTTTAACCCTTTCGCGGATAACGGATGGCAACCGAGGCCAAAACACGATTCAGTGGCATAGGCAATTACGCCGGCTTGGCGCAAATGATGTTGGGCCCGACGTAGGTATGCCGCAGGAGGAAGACGTGACATGAACAACAGCTCAATCCAGCAAATGAAGGCCAGTATTCTGACAGATTGGCGCTGATTTTTGCTATGTCGAGTTGTCTAGGCGCTGGTCTTTTTTAAGCGATAGGCCAATTGTGGCCGCGTAATGCCCAACATCCGTGCTGCCCGCGATAAATTGCCATCGGCTTTTTTGACCGCATGATTCAAAAAGTTGCGCTCAATATCATCAAAACTCAGCCCACTGTTTAACATCTGCTCATATAAATCATGTTCTGCTGTCGGTGTGGCGGCTTGTAAGTGGCCGCCTTGGTCGAGGCCGGTATTGTTCATCGCCTGCTGTTGTGGGAACAGATGGTTGACCTCAATCAAGCCCCCTGGCTCGGCCAAAATCAAACCCAGTTCAATGGTGTTCTCCAACTCACGCACATTACCCGGCCACGGATATTGTAATAAAGCTGCCAGTGCGCGGTCGGTAATACCTGCGGTTGGTTTTTCATGTAACACGCTCAACCGTTCCAACATTGCATTGACCAACAGCGGAATATCGCTTTGCCGTTCGCGTAGCGGGGGGATATGCACCGGATAGACATGAATTCGGTAGTACAAATCAGCGCGGAAACGGCCTTCGCTGACGGCTTGTTTGAGGTCAACGTGGGTGGCGGTAACTAAACGGACATTGACCTTGCGCACTTTATGATCGCCCAGCCGTTCAATCTCGCCTTCTTGCAACACTCGCAATAACTTTGCCTGTGCCGCCAGTGGCAATTCACCGACTTCATCTAAAAATAAGGTGCCACCGTCGGCACGTTCAAACCGGCCCATCCGTGTTTGTTGCGCGCCGGTATAAGCGCCTTTTTCAACGCCAAACAGTTCGGCTTCAATCAGATTTTCTGGGATGGCAGCACAATTGACGGCGATAAAAGGTTTATCTCGGCGCCCACTTTGTTTGTGTAATAAGCGGGCAAAGCGTTCTTTGCCCACGCCGGTTTCACCTTGTAATAACACCGTGACTTGGCTGGCGGCGGCGCGTTGAATCAGATGGCAGGCATGGCGAAAGCGTTCAGAACTGCCAATCATGCCATCACAGGGTGGGGTGCGGCTGATGGTTTGTCGTAAACAATCGACTTGTTTTTGCAGTTCAAGTAATTGCGACAAAATCGAATCTTGTGCGAAAAAATGGCGGTAATCGTCGGCATCTTCCCATTCTTGTAAGGGTTTGCCGATGATGCGACAGTGGGGTTTGCCGCTGGCGGCGCATTCCACTTCTTTGAACAGAATAAACTGCCCCATAAAAGCCGAGGTATAACCAGAGGCATAGCCAATTTGCATCCAGCACACTGGGTGGTCGGTATGGCCAAATTCTTTGACGTGGCTATCCGATTCCCACGAGTCTTTCCATAAAAACTCGCCGTAAAACTCCCCCTGTGCCATATCAAACTCAACTTTGACCGGCGTTACTTGCACGCTTCCTTCCAGCATGTGTAGCTGTGGGCCGACGACAAAAGCGTCGATCTTGTCGCCATTGCCGCGTATCTTGCGGGCAATTTCCGCGTCATTCATCCCTGAGACATAGCCGACACGGGTGAGTAAATTGCGCGCATGTTCTAGCCCAACCAAGCTGATGATCTCTCGCCGCAATACCGCCATTGCGGCCACATGCAGCATCAACATGCGGCTTTCTGCCAGCCAAATATGGCCAGTCTCTGCCGAAAAATGCACCAGCTCACGCAGATCGTGATTTTTGGGGTATTTGATTGCCGCCATGCTTCTCTCTCCTCGTTGTGTGTCGTGTTCACCCTTCTTTGAGGGCTGTGCTGCGCCGGTGGATGGCGGATAAAGCGCGTGATTTTTACAAAATTAGCGCGCTCGGGCAGCTCAATGTAGAGCAATTTACCATTTGATCAAATAAAAAATCGATATTTTACCAAATCATCAATTTTCTATAGATGCTGCGCCGCAACAAAAATGCGTGTTTTCAGTAAAAACAAAGATTTATTGCTGTGGCACGCTTCTTGATAAGAATAAATTGCTCACCACCGAGTTTTGCCTTGGAGCTCATCATGTCATCAGTTCTACCTGCCACATTGCCGAAATTCGTTCGCGTGACTGGGATGCGTGGGCAACAGTTCATCGAATTTGACTTTGCTATCGGTGAACCAGAGCTGTTCGTAGAAATGATTTTGCCTGTGGAACATTTCGAAGCGTTTTGTCGTGATAACCAAGTGATTCAAATGGACAGCGACAGCAGCGACCGAATTGATGCAGACAAACGGCAATGGCGGAGTGGCGACAGTCAACTGACACAACGCCCACGTGAGGACTAGGCCTCATTTACCTGCTATTCACATCACACAATAACGAGGAGAGACGAATGCAGATTGATTTGCGTACTGTGGCGATTCGCCCCAAACGCCAGACTTTTAGTCACATTGCCCGCCGTCAAGGGCAGGACAAAGCGGCATCGCGTTACCAAGAGGCCACGTTAGACCTGCAACCGACCGCAAATTTCCACTATCGCCCGTACTGGGCACCACAATTTGAAATTTTTGACAGCCGCCGTACCCAGATTGTGATGAAAGACTGGTACAGCTTCAAAGATCCTCGCCAGTTCTATTATGGCACCTACACCATGGCACGGGCACGACAACAAGATGCGGCAGAATCGGCATTCGAGTTTGTCGAAGATCGCGGTTTGATTGCCCTGTTGCCAGAGTCCTGTCGTGAGCAGGCGCTACAGGTGTTATTGCCACTGCGCCATCTGGAATGGGGCGGCAATATGAACAACACCTATATCTGTGCCTATGGCTACGGCACCGCCATCACACAGGCGGCGATGTTCCATGCGATGGACCGTCTTGGCATTGCCCAATATCTGACTCGCATCGGTTTGACCCTGAGTGGCCCCGAGGCATTAGACACCGCTAAAACCGCGTGGTTGGAACAAGCCGAATGGCAAGAATTGCGCCGCTATGTTGAAGACACTTTTGTGTTGGATGACTGGTTTGAATTGTTGATTGCGCAAAACGCGGTGCTCGATGGTTTGTTATATCCCTTGGTTTACGAAGCCTTTGACGATGCCATCAATCTGCAAGGTGGCACTGCTATTTCGATGCTGACGCAGTTTATGCGTGATTGGAAAACTGAAACCAATAAATGGCTCGATGCCACTTTAAAAACCGCAGCAGCAGAATCGCCTGACAACGCGGCGCAGTTGGCGCAGTGGGTGGCGCATTGGCAACAACGCGCACAAGTGGCGTTGGCACCGGTGGCACAACTGGCCTTGCCAGAAACTGGCGCGGCGGTGTTGGAAGAGATTGCCCAAGAATTTTCAGCTCGTATGCAAAAACTGGGCGTGCGTGCTGCCCAAACTGAAGGAGTGGCCGCATGAGTAAGGTTTTTATTGCCCTGCAAACCAATGACGATACCCGTCCGATTATCGAAGCCATTTTGGCCGACAACCCCCACGCCGAACTGAACGAAGCGCCGGCGATGGTCAAGATTGATGCCGAAGGTTCGTTGACTATTCACCGTAATAGCATTGAAGAGCTGTTGGGGCGCGATTTCAACTTGCAGGAACTGCATCTGCACCTGATTACCCTGTCGGGCAATATCGATGAAACCGACGACGAATTCACCCTGTCTTGGGCCAACTAAGTTGGGCCGCTGTTAAAGCATACGAGGTGTTGCAATGGATATGAAAACCAGTGGCCGCAAACTTGGCCTGAAAGAGAAATACGCACACATGACCCGTGGCTTGGGTTGGGAAACCACCTATCAGCCAATGGACAAGGTATTTCCGTATGACAAGATGGAAGGCATCAAAATCCATGATTGGGAAAAATGGGAAGACCCTTTCCGTTTGACCATGGATGCCTACTGGAAGTACCAATCGGAAAAAGAACGCAAGCTGTACGCGATTATCGATGCGTTTGCACAAAATAACGGCCATCTGAATGTAACCGATGCCCGTTATATCAATGCGCTGAAATTGTTTATCACCGGCGTATCGCCGCTGGAATACATGGCGCACCGTGGTTTTGCTCATACTGGCCGTCAACTGCGCGGCGTGGGGCCACGGGTTGCCTGTCAGATGCAGGCGATTGACGAAATCCGCCACGTCCAAACCCAAATTCACACCATCTCGAACTACAACAAGTTCTACAACGGCATGCATGACTTCCGTCATATGCACGATCGGGTGTGGTATTTGTCGGTGCCAAAATCGTTCTTTGACGATGCCATCTCCGCCGGCCCATTTGAATTTATGGTCGCGATTGGCTTTAGCTTTGAATATGTGCTGACCAATCTGCTGTTTGTGCCGTTTATGTCGGGTGCGGCCTTTAATGGCGATATGGGCACTGTCACCTTCGGTTTCTCGGCCCAATCTGACGAAGCCCGTCACATGACCTTGGGTCTGGAAGTGATCAAATTCCTGTTGGAGCAAGACCCCGACAATCTGCCGATTGTGCAGAAATGGATTGATAAGTGGACATGGCGCGGCGTGCGGATGTTGACCTTGGTGGCGATGATGATGGATTACATGCTGCCTAAGCGGGTGATGAGCTGGCGCGAAGCATGGGATATCTATTTCGAGCAAAACGCCGGTGCTCTGTTCAAAGATTTGGCGCGCTATGGCATCACTATGCCGAAGTGTGTTGAAACCGCGATTAAAGAAAAAGACCACATCTCGCATCAAGCGTGGGCGACCTTCTATCAATACGGTGCGGCTGCCGCTTTCCACACTTGGATGCCCACTCCCGAAGAAATGGATTGGCTATCGTCGAAATACCCAGACAGTTTCGACCGTTACTACCGTCCACGGTTTGAATATTGGCGTGAACAAGAGGCCGCCGGTAATCGTTTCTATAACAAAACGCTGCCGATGTTGTGCCAGACCTGCCAAATTCCGATGTTGTTCACCGAGCCAGACGATCCGACCAAAATCGCCTATCGCGAAACCACCTACAAAGGTGAGAAGTACCACTTCTGCTCTGACCATTGCCAGCACATCTTTGAAGATGAGTCGGAGAAATACATGCAGTCGTGGTTGCCGGTGCATCAGATCTATCAGGGCAATTGTTTCCCCGAAGGCGTTGACCCCACCGCACCGGACTTCGACCCTCTGGCCGCCGTGTTGCAGTGGTATCACATCCAATTTGGCGCCGACAACCTCAGCTTTGAAGGGTCGGAAGATCAGAAAAACTTCGAACAGTGGCGCGGCATGGCCACCCAGAACGTGTGAAGGGAAACCACATCATGACGACAACCGCAGATCTGCGTAACCCACCCCCCATGCAAGACTATCAAGGGCAGGCAAAAGACGGGGTAGAGCATTTTCATGGTAACCAACTGTTATACGTCGGTTGGGAAGATCACCTGTTGTTCTGTGCGCCTTTTGCGTTCCCGTTTCCACCGGCGATGCGCTTTGGTGATGTGGTGAGCCATGTTTTGCCTGGGGCTTTCGGCTATCACCCTGACTTTGCCAATATCGATTGGCAGCAGGCGCAATGGTTTAAATCAGGTCAGACTTTCCAGCCCGATTTTGACAAATCGTTGGCTGACAATGGCTTGGGGCATAAAGACGTGATTCGCTTCCGCACCCCCGGTTTAACCGGCATTCGCGGTTCTTGTAGCTAACCCCCACGGCCAGCACCACTGCCCTTGGTGGGGGTGCTGGCTGTCTTTGTCTCGGAATTTTTGGCCATGAGCTACCAACTGACGATTGAACCCCTCGGCGAGACGATTGATGTCGAAGAGGGCCAAACCATTTTAGATGCCTGTTTACGGAAAGGCATTTGGCTGCCACATGCTTGCTGTCATGGCTTGTGTGCCACCTGCAAAATCCAAGTCAACGATGGTGAGATTGAACACGGCGAAGCCAGTCCGTTTGCGCTGATGGATTTCGAACGCGACGAAGGGAAATGCTTGGCGTGTTGTGCCACCTTGCAATCGGATGTGGTGATTGAAGCCGAAATCGAAGAAGAACCCGATGCCGCCAACTATCCCGTCACCGACCATGTCGCAACGGTGAGCCGGATTGTTGACCTGACTCCCACCATCAAAGGCATTTTTCTCCAGCTCCCAGCAGGTGAACAGCTCTCTTTCCAAGCGGGGCAGTATGTCAATTTGCAAGTGCCTGGGGTGGAACAAGCTCGCGCTTTTTCGCTGGCGAATGCGCCACAAGAGGCCGAATTAGAACTGAATATCCGTCATGTCCCCGGTGGACAAGCCACCACATGGCTACATGAGAATCTCAAAGAAGGTGACCGTCTGGCCTTGTCTGGGCCATACGGACGCTTTTTTGTCCGTAAATCGGCCCAACAACCGCTGTTGTTTATTGCCGGTGGGTCGGGATTGTCCAGCCCAAAATCGATGATTCTCGATTTATTGGCCGAAGGCTGTGAGTTGCCGATTACTTTGGTGCAAGGGGCGCGGCAGTTGTCCGAGCTGTACTACCACGATTTGTTTACCGAATTGGCCGCACAACACAGCCACTTTACCTATCTGCCGGCCTTATCCGCCGAGCCGGAAGACTCCGCTTGGGCGGGTTTCCGTGGTCATGCCCACGAAGCGGCGCGAGAACATTTTGCCGGTGATTTCCGTGGCGTGAAGGCCTATTTATGTGGGCCACCGGCCATGATCGAAGCCTCGATTGCGACGTTGATGCAGGGCCGGTTATTTGAGCGTGATATTTACACCGAGAAATTTTTTAGCGCAGCGGATGCGCAACAGGTGCGGAGTCCTTTATTCCGCAATGTGTAGCGAGATTGGGCTATTCGCCAAAGCTGTCAGCGGGTAGCAGCCGTACTACTTCGAGGGTTTTTTCGATGTGGTGAACCAACAGCCGGCTGGCGGTTTTGGCATCGCGTTGTAGCGTGGCCTCGAGCAAAGCACTGTGCTCAGCATGGACATCACGCGGCACGGTTGGGTTGCCTAATACCAAACGGCGATAACGCTCGGATTGTTGATACAGGATAGAGAGAAAGTGCAGCGTCCAACGCGATGGGCACGCCGCCAGCAGGCTGGAATGAAAAGCGCGGTTGCGTGCTTCCCATTCATCAAAGCCAACATCGCCTTGGTGCAATCTTTCCTCGACTCGCGTTAGGCGGTGAAAAGCGGCGACGGCATTGCTCTCCCACACCTCATCGCCATGCGCGATGGATAGAGCAAGCGCCTCGGCCTCGAGCACCGTCCGCACGCGGGTGATGTCCTGAAAATCGTCCAGCGAAATCGGCGCCACCCGAAAACCGCGTTGGCCTTGAACGGTAACCAGTGCATCGGTAACCAGTAATAACAGTGCCTCGCGCAAAGTGCCGGCACCGACTTGATATTGCTTTTTCAGGTGCTCAACGCGCAGCTTGCTGCCCGGGCGATGTTTGCCGGTCACGATGTCGTGCCGTAGCTGAAGATAGGCATTTTCAGCCAAAGTTTTTGGGCTATTGGGTTCGATGGCAGCCGCGTGTAAAGAGTCTTGAGACATAAAGAGTCAGATTTTTCTGCAAAAAACGAATGGCCGAGATTTTACGCTGAACGGGGTTTTTTGCAGTACAAAAAAATCTCGAGAAAAAATGTTTACATCGAGAAAAACAAGTTGTATCGTAATGTTTCACGGGAGAACAGCATGGCAACGCCAACCTTTAATGTGCTGATTACTGATACCGGAGAACGCTATCGCTGCCGTTCCGACCAGACGGTGTTGGCTGGGATGGAAAACCTCGGTCGCAAGGGGATTCCTGTCGGTTGCCGCCAAGGCGGTTGTGGGGTGTGCAAGGTGGCGGTGTTGTCGGGTGAATACCAAGCAAAGGTGATGAACCGCGATCACATCAGCAAAGAAGATGAAGCGGCTGGGCGTGTGCTGGCGTGTCGCATTCGGCCAAGCTCAGATTTGGAAGTACAGGTTTTGGGTTCGATGAAAAAAAATGTGTGCTACGTCCGCAAGCCAGCGGCATAACACACAATCGAAATGGCCAATCACGGCTGAAATAGAGAAGAAGCTAAACAAGGAGAAAACATCATGGCGATGACCGGCGTATTGCGTCCAGGACATGCACAACTGCGCGTGTTGGATATGGAAGAATCGGTGAAGTTCTACACCGAAGTGATGGGCTTAGTGGAAACCGGCCGTGACAGCCAAGGCCGCGTGTATTTCAAAACCCGTCAAGAGCGCGATCACAACAGCATCATCCTGCGTGAAACCGATCGTGCAGGTCTCGATTTCTTTGGTTTTAAGGTGCTGGACAAAGCGACCTTAGACGACTTCGAACAAAAATTGCAGGCCTATGGTGTAAAAACCGAGCGTATGCCAGCCGGTGATTTGTTAGAAACCGGCGAGCGTGTGCGCTTTGTGTTGCCCACCGGCCACACGATTGAACTGTATGCCGAAAAAACCGACGTTGGTAACGGCATGGGCTACTACGACCCAGACGTGGACGTGATCGATGGCCCGGGGATTCGTCCAGTTCGCATGGACCATGCGCTGATCTACGGTGGCGACATCGATGGCAACCTGAAACTGTTTACCGAAGTGTTGGGTTTCTCGTTGGTCGAGCGCGTCAAACTGGAAGATGGCGAAACCGACTTGGCGACATGGATTACCTGTAGTGCCAAGGCCCATGACTTGGCGATGGTGCGTCATCCTGAAGATGGCAAATTGCACCATGTCTCTTTCCTGATGGAAAGCTGGGAACAAGTGTTGCGCGCAGCCGACATCATGAGCCGCCATCGGGTATCGATTGACATTGGCCCAACTCGCCACGGCATCACCCAAGGCACCACGATTTACTTCTTCGACCCTTCCGGCAACCGTCTGGAAACCTTCTGCGGCGGCTATCAACACTATCCCGACATGCATCCGATTACTTGGAGCTGGGAAGAAGTGGGCCGTGGCGTGTTCTATCACAACCGTCAGCTGAACGACGCCTTCCTGAGCGTGGTGAGCTAAATGCAAGCCGCCACCCTCTTGCCCGGTATTACATGGGAGGCGGCGGCCACCGCCGCTCGTGCGGCGGTGTTGTACGCAGAAGCCCGCCAGTGGCGTATCAATGTCGCGGTGGTGGATCGCAGCGGCAATCTGATGAGCTTCCTGCGGATGCCCGGTGCGTTTTTACATTCGGTTGATATCGCCATCGACAAAGCCTACACCGCCGCCAGTTTCGGTTTTCCAACGAAAGATTGGATGAAACATATCGGCCACGATGATGGCATGAAGCTTGGCTTCTCATCACAGCCTCGTCTGGTGGTCTTCGGCGGTGGTCTCCCGATCACAGTTGGGCAAGATTGGATTGGCGGCATCGGTGTGTCCGGTGCGTCAGAGGCCGAGGATGAAGAATGTGCCCGCGCCGGTTTGGCAGCGATTGGCTTGGCCTAAGTTTGCCCCGACGCGGTTTTCTCTACGCTTGAACAAGGACACTGTGCACCATGAAAGACATCCTGAATTTTATTAACGGCGAGTTTGTCGCCACATCGAAACAATTTGAAAAACGCACGCCAGTTGATGACAGCCTGATTGGTATGGTGCATGAAGCTGGTCAAGACGAAGTGAATGCCGCAGTGGCTGCGGCGCGTGCCGCATTAGAAGGCCCTTGGGGCAAGATGACGGTGCAAGAACGTACCGAGATTTTGAACAAAGTGGCGGATGAGATTACCCGCCGTTTTGATGAATTTCTAGAAGCAGAATGTGCCGACACTGGCAAGCCAAAAAGCTTGGCCTCGCATATCGATATCCCACGCGGTGCTGCCAATTTCAAAATTTTTGCTGACGTGATTAAAAACGCGCCGACCGAATTTTTTGAAATGGCCACCCCAGATGGCAAAGGTGCGATTAACTACGCTGTGCGCCGCCCAGTCGGTGTGGTCGGTGTGGTGTGTCCGTGGAATTTGCCGTTGTTGTTGATGACATGGAAAGTCGGCCCTGCTTTGGCCTGCGGTAATACCGTGGTGGTGAAACCTTCTGAAGAAACGCCCCAAACCGCCACCCTGCTCGGCGAGGTGATGAATGCCTGCGGTGTGCCAAAAGGGGTTTATAACGTCGTGCATGGTTTTGGCCCACAATCGGCCGGTGAATTCCTCACCACCCATCAAGGTGTGAACGCCATCACCTTTACCGGCGAAACCCGCACTGGCGCGGCGATTATGAAAGCAGCAGCCGAGGGGGCGCGTCCGGTGTCGTTAGAAATGGGCGGCAAAAACCCAGCGATTGTGTTTGCCGATTGCGATATCGATGTCGCGATTGAAGCCACTCTGCGTTCTTGTTTTGCCAACTGCGGTCAAGTGTGTTTGGGCACTGAACGGGTGTATGTCGAACGCTCGATTTTTGATGCCTTTGTCGCTCGTCTGAAAGAAGGGGCAGAAAAACTGAAGTTGGGTGTCCCTAGCGACAGTAATACCAATATGGGCCCGCTGGTCAGCCAAGAGCATCGCAATAAAGTGTTGTCCTACTACAAAAAGGCAGTGGAAGAAGGTGCAACAGTTGTTACCGGTGGTGGCATACCCGAGATGTCGGCAGAGCTGGCGCAAGGGGCATGGGTTCAACCGACAATTTGGACCGGGTTAGATGACAACGCCACGGTGGTACGGGAAGAAATTTTTGGCCCTTGCACCACGGTGATGCCATTCGACAGCGAAGAAGAAGTCGTCCGCCGTGCCAATAACACCCACTATGGTCTGGCGGCATCGGTTTACACGCAAAACATCAACCGCGCTCATCGCGTTGCTGCGCAATTAGAAGTCGGTTTGGTATGGGTAAACAGCTGGTTCCTGCGCGATTTGCGTACCCCATTTGGTGGTTCGAAACAATCGGGTATCGGGCGTGAAGGCGGTGTGCACTCGCTGGAGTTCTACACCGAACTGAAAAACGTCTGCATCAAGTTGTGATGCCCACTGCAACCTAAGGATACCTGTGAGATGGAACAAGCCAAGATCAACGAATTGGGCGATGAGCTGTATAGCGCGTTAACCGAGTGCCGCACCATTGCTCCCCTGACCTCGCGTGGCCTCGATATTTCTATCGAAGATGCCTACCACATTCAACAGCGCATGATTGCGCGCCGGATTGAAAAAGGTGAGCGCGTCGTCGGCAAAAAAATCGGCGTGACCAGCCAAGCCGTGATGAATTTATTGGGGGTGCACCAACCCGACTTTGGCTATCTGCTCGATGGCATGCTCTACAACGAGGGCGAGGCGATTCCGTTTGATCGCCTGATTCAGCCGAAGGCCGAAGGGGAAATTGCCTTTTTACTGAAAAAAGATTTGCAAGGCCCAGGGGTCACCGCAGTTGATGTGTTGGCAGCGACCGAGGGTGTGATGGCATGTTTTGAAATTGTCGATTCGCGCATTCAAGATTGGAAAATCAAAATTCAAGACACCGTTGCCGACAACGCCTCATGTGGGGTGTTTGTGTTGGGTGATCAGTTGGTTGATATCAGCAAAGTTGATTTGGCTCTGTGCGGCATGGTGTTAGAGAAAAACGGTGAAATTGTTGTGACCGGTGCTGGTGCAGCGACGTTGGGCCACCCAGTGAATGCCATGGTCTGGTTGGCGAATACCTTGGGCCGTCTTGGTATTCCATTAAAAGCCGGCGACATTGTGTTGTCTGGGGCAATGGGAGCGATGGTGCCGATTCAAAAAGGCAACAACTTGCGCGTCACCATCGGCGGTATCGGTGGTTGCTCAGTGCGTTTCGTATAAGGCACACCGATTATGGATTTGTTGCTTGCGGGTAAAACCGCCTTGGTAACTGGATCGACCGCCGGCATTGGGTTTGCGATTGCCACCGAGTTAGCCCGTGAAGGGGTGGCGGTGGTGTTGAATGGCCGTTCAGCCGCCGGTGTGGCGGACGCACAAGCGCGGTTATTGGCGCAACTGCCAACCGCCAACGTGAGTGGCATCGCGGCAGATTTGGCAACTGCTGCTGGTTGCCAAGCGGTGATCGAGGCCCATCCCCAACTGGATATTTTGGTCAACAACCTCGGCATTTTTGATCCGGTTCCTTTTGAAGCTATTGGCGATGAGGAATGGCAACGTTTCTTTGATACCAATGTGATGAGTGGTGTCCGATTGTCGCGTCACTATTTGCCATTGATGAAAGCGGCCAACTGGGGACGAATTGTCTTTATCTCCAGCGAATCGGGGGTCAATCCACCCACTGAAATGGTGCATTACGGGATGAGCAAAGCGGCGGAGCTGTCGATTTCACGCGGTTTGGCGCAGTCTGCCGCCAGCACTGGCGTGACCGTCAATGCTGTTCTACCGGGGCCAACCCGTACCGAAGGGGTGAGTGAGTTTTTTGCCAAATTAGCCGCTGAACAAGGCATCGATTTGGCAGAAACCGAACGCCGGTTCTTTGCCGAGGCGCGCCCCACCTCGCTATTAAAGCGTTTTATTGATCCAACAGAAGTGGCGGCACTGGTGGCCTATGTCTGTAGCCCACGTGCCGCTGCCACCAACGGCGCCGCCTTGCGCGTCGAGGGCGGCATTCTGTCCTCGATGTGTTGAACCTCATTTCTTCAAGGAACACACCATGACCAAAAAAATCAAATGCGCGCTGATCGGCCCCGGCAATATCGGTACCGACCTGCTGTATAAATTAAAGCGCAGTCCTGTGCTCGAACCGCTGTGGATGGTGGGGATTGACCCAGAATCAGAAGGCCTGAAACGGGCGGCCGAATTGGGGTTGAAAGTCACCGCCGAGGGCGTGGATGGTTTGTTGCCCCATGTATTGGCGGATGAAGTGCAAATCGCTTTTGATGCCACGAGTGCTTATGTTCACGCAGAAAACTCACGCAAATTAAATGAGTTGGGCGTGTTGATGGTCGATTTAACCCCTGCGGCGATTGGCCCTTACTGTGTACCGCCAGTCAATCTGTTGGAACATGTCGGTAAACGTGAAATGAACGTCAATATGGTGACCTGTGGGGGTCAAGCGACCATCCCGATGGTGGCGGCGATTTCGCGGGTACAGCCGGTGAATTACGGTGAGATTGTGGCGACGGTGTCTTCAAAATCTGCTGGCCCAGGTACCCGTAAAAACATTGATGAATTTACCCGTACCACTGCCGGCGCAGTCGAACGAGTCGGCGGCGCCAAAAAAGGCAAGGCCATCATTATCATCAACCCTGCCGAGCCACCACTCATCATGCGCGACACCGTGCATTGCTTGGTGGAAGGTGAACCCAATCGCGAAGCCATCACTGCCTCGATTCAGGCCATGATTGGCGAAGTCCAAAAATATGTGCCGGGTTATCGTTTGGTGAATGGGCCGGTGTTCGATGGTAATCGGGTGTCGGTGTTCCTTGAAGTCGAAGGCTTAGGCGACTTTTTGCCAACCTATGCCGGTAACCTCGACATCATGACCGCCGCTGCAGCGCGGACGGCTGAAATGTTTGCCGAAGAAATTCTTGCCGGTCGTCTGACATTAAGCCCTGCCACCGTCAGTGGCGAGCCGCGTTTGGCTGGTTGTGGTTCACATTAAATCAAGGAGCACAAAATGAGTCTGGCAGGAAGCAAAATTACCGTTCACGACATGACATTGCGCGATGGTATGCACCCGAAGCGTCATCAAATGACCTTGGAACAGATGAAGTCGATTGCATGTGGCCTCGATCAAGCTGGCGTGCCTTTGATTGAAGTGACCCACGGCGATGGCTTGGGCGGTTCGTCCGTCAACTACGGTTTCCCCGCGCATACCGATGAAGAATATCTCTCCACCGTGATTCCTTTGATGCAACAAGCCAAAGTCTCGGCCTTGTTATTGCCTGGCATTGGTACGGTTGATCATCTGAAAATGGCGCGTGATTTGGGCGTGCACACCATCCGTGTTGCCACCCATTGCACCGAAGCAGATGTGTCAGAACAGCACATCACCATGGCGCGTAAGTTAGACATGGATACTGTCGGTTTCTTGATGATGTCGCACATGAACAGCCCCGAGGGTCTGGTGAAACAGGCCAAGCTGATGGAAGGCTATGGTGCGAACTGTATCTATATCACCGACTCCGCCGGTCATTTATTACCTGATGGCGTGAAAGCCCGTTTAGGCGCGGTGCGCGAGGCATTAAAACCAGAAACTGAATTGGGCTTCCACGGCCATCACAATTTGGCGATGGGGGTTGCGAACTCGATTGCAGCGATTGAAGTCGGTGCGACTCGGATTGATGCGGCGGCAGCGGGTTTGGGCGCTGGGGCAGGTAACACCCCGATGGAAGTGTTTATCGCGGTCTGTAGTTTGATGGGCATTGAAACCGGTGTCGATGTGGCAAAAATCACCGACGTTGCTGAAGATTTAGTGGTACCGATGATGGACTTCCCGATTCGGATTGACCGTGACGCGCTGACCTTGGGTTATGCCGGTGTGTATGGTTCGTTCCTGTTGTTTGCAAAACGCGCTTCGGTGAAATATGGCGTGCCAGCACGCGATATTTTGGTAGAACTGGGTCGCCGTGGCATGGTGGGTGGACAGGAAGACATGATTGAAGATACCGCCATCACGATGGCGCGGGCACGGGGATTACTGGCATGAAATTAGAACGCGCAACCATCTTGTGTTTAGCTGAATATTTAGAAAATTGTGAGCTAAATGCGCAAGACACCTTAAAAATCACTGACGATCATCCCGAGATGGATTGGGAAGATGCTTATGCGATTCAGGACGAAATCCGCCGCCGTAAATTAGTGCGTGGGGCGCGAATTGTCGGCTACAAAGCAGGTTTGACCTCCTACGCCAAAATGAAACAGATGAGCGTGGATAGCCCATGCTTTGGTTTCTTGGTCGATTATTTCTCGGTGGTCGATGGCGGAGAGGTGAAAGTCTCGGAGCTGATTCATCCTAAAGTTGAGCCAGAAATTGCTTTTGTGTTGAAAAAGCCATTAAAAGGCCCCGGCTGCCATATTGGTAGCGTGTTGGCGGCGACCGACTTTGTGATGCCAGCGATTGAGGTGATCGACAGCCGCTATCGCGATTTTAAGTTTGATCTGAAAAGTGTGATTGCAGATAACTGTTCGTCAGCACGTTTTGTGTTGGGTGGCAGCATGACCTCGGTTGAAGGGTTAGACCTACGCACCTTGGGCGTGGTGTTAGAGAAAAATGGCCAACCGGTGGCTTTGGGTGCAGGTGCAGCGGTGTTGAACCATCCCGCAGCTGCGGTGGCGATGTTGGCAAACCATCTGGGTGCGCGTGGTGAGGAATTGCCAGCGGGGACGGTGGTGTTGTCGGGTGGTATTACCGAGGCGGTGGCGGTGGCACCAGGGGATCATGTGACCTTGCGTGTGCAAAACTTGGGCAGTACCTCGATTCGCTTTGTGGAATAAAAGGACAGTGATATGCCTATCGCAGAAGTGCATTTATTAGAAGGCCGGACGGTGGAGCAAAAGCGCAAGCTGATTGCGGAAATGACCCGTGCTATTTCAGAATCGGTCGATGTCAAACCTGAACAAGTCCGCGTCATTATCCATGAAATGCCAAAAGAGCATTTCGGGATTGGTGGGGTGTCGGCGAAAGATTTGGGACGTTAGCGATCTCTGCTGTGCTGCTAGGAGAAGCAACAGGGCAACGACAGTCAATATTAACAACTAGCCTGCTGTCGTTGCCACACTGTGGATGCACTGCCGTTGGTGGTGACATCACACGGAAAAATCTAAAAATAGAGGAAAACACCTAAGATGCTGCGCAATAAAACCCATTACTGTATCGCCGTGGCGCTAGCCGCCTTTGCGTTACAAGCTCAGGCCAAAGAAGGTGGTGACCAGTACCCAAATGGTGCGGAAACGTTCTTGTCTGGTGCATTGCCACCCCCCGGTACCTATTTTATCAACTACATGGGCTACTACTCCGGTACGTTGAAAGATGGCAATGGCAATACAGTGAAATTGCCAAATGGCAAAGGCGGCACAGAAAAAGCCACCGTTAAAGCTTTCTTCGATGCCCTGCGTTTGGTGCATGTCACTGATGTAAAAATCCTCGGTGCGAACTGGGCAATGCACGCCATTTTGCCAGTGGTGTACCAAGATCTTGATTTACCGCCTTTGGGTGGCAGCAAATCGCGTGTTGGCTTGGGCGATGTAACGGTGAATCCATTTGTGTTGTCATGGCATAGCCCAAATTGGCACGTGGCAGCGGGTGTGGACATCAATTTGCCCACCGGCGCATGGGATAGCCAAGACCCACGCCGCAGTATTGGTGCCAATTACTATAGCTTTGAGCCCATTTTGGCGGTGACTTATTTGGCAAACAATGGTTTTGAGGCATCGGCGAAGCTGATGTACAACATCAAAACCAAAAACAACAGCACCAATTATCAATCGGGTGATGAATTCCACATGGACTATTTGCTTGGCTATCGCCAAGGGGAATGGGCCTATGGTTTAGGTGGCTATTATCTGAAGCAAACCACTGATGATGAGCTCAATGGTCGCAAAGTTGGTACCGATGGTAACCGTGGTCAGGTGTTTGCCTTTGGCCCACATATTCAATACACCGGCAAATCTGGCGATCAGTTCATCTTTAAATGGCAGCATGAAACAGCCGTAGAAAACCGTTTTGCTGGCAATAAAGTCTGGTTTAAATATGTGCACCGCTTTTAATTGCTGATGTTGTTCTGACACACAATCGCTCGCGCAATCTTCTCTTGCAGCGCTCCTTCTGGCCCGATTTTTCGGGCCTCTTTTTTTTCGGCACAGTTTATGCTTAATCAAACATGAGGCACCGTCTGTGGTTAGAGCACAGCAACATTGCCTCCATCTCGATTGCAACACTGAACAAGGAGCTTGCCATGTCTGTGATTTCATTGCGTTTGTCGGCCGAGATCGAACATCGTTTGGCACGTTTAGCGGAAGATCGGGGCTGTAGCCGCGCACAAATTGCCGAGGCTGCGTTACTCGCTTTTCTGACCGATACCACCGCTGCGACTTCTACCACACCCTCCAGCAGCCATCACCCTCGACATCCTGCATTAGCCCGTCAAGCGGCGTGAGTGCGATGTTTCCTCTCCATCGGGCAGACTTACCCAATGCGCGGAAAGCCTCGGGTTTCAGCCCGAGGTCAAGAGCGCGGACGCTGAAGGCGTCCTAGTGTGATGGTTTGTTATTCTTCAGATTATCTTTGAATATCAATCATCACATCACAACAGCTTGCTATAATTTTGTCATGGAAACCGTAAAAACCCTCAAACTCCGCATCAAAGACAAGCACGCGAAAGTGTTGCTGGC